>CAXMQD010000590.1:0-3349 GCA_964194965.1 uncultured Acidimicrobiia bacterium
CTGACCGACTATCTGGACGGCTACCTGGCCCGGCACCGCGGCGAGGTCTCCGCCTTCGGCCGCTTCCTCGATCCGATCGCCGACAAGCTGTTGGTCGCCAGCGTCATCGTGATGCTGATCGCCATCGACCAGCTAGAGGGACTGATCGTGATCCCGGCGATCGTGATCCTGTGCCGCGAGATCCTGGTCTCGGGCCTGCGCGAATATCTGGCCGAGATCCAGGTGCCTTTGCCGGTCAGCCGCCTGGCCAAGTGGAAGACCGTGCTGCAGATGATCGCGCTCGGCTTCCTGGTGGTCGGCGACAGCGCCGGCCCAGAGGGTTGGCCGGTCGACGCGATCGGCAATGCCGGACTGTGGATCGCCGCCGTTCTGACCCTGATCACCGGCTACGACTACCTGGTCCGCGGCCTCGAGCACGTGAACCTCGAAGACCCGCCCCGCTGACCCGCGCCGAAGGTTGACATTCGGCGCCCCTGTGACCTTCTTTAGCCTAGAGCAGACTGAAATCGCCCGGCCGTGGCCGGGGGTGGGAGAAAGCCGCGCGACATGGCGGATGGAGGCAGTGACAAGGCGCCGGCCGCCCGGGTATTCGGCCTAGCCGGCTGGAGCGGCAGCGGCAAGACGACGCTGATGCGCGCGCTGATCCCGGCTTTGACCGGCCGTGGACTCGGTGTCTCGACCATCAAGCACGCCCACCATACCTTCGAGATCGACAAACCCGGCAAGGATTCCTACGAGCACCGCACGGCCGGCGCCACCGAAGTGCTGATCGCCTCGGCCGAGCGTTGGGCCCTGATGCACGAGTTGCGCGGCACCGCCGAGCCGACCACCGAGGAACTGATCGCGCTGATGGCGCCGGTCGACCTGGTATTGATCGAGGGCTTCAAGCAAGAGACCCACGACAAGATCGAGGTCCACCGGCCGGCGCTCCGCCGACCGTTGCTGTGCACCGGCGATCCGCGCGTGGTCGCGGTCGCCAGCGACGGTCCGCTCGACGGCATTCCGGTGCCGCGTCTCGATCTCAATGACGCGAGCGCGATCGCCGAGTTCGTAATTTCCCACTGCGGACTGGACGACCGCGCGCGCGGCGCGGCCTGAGCGGGAGCACGGCGATGGCGCAACTCAGCGACGACTGTTTCGCCCAGGGCGGCAAGCTGATGCGCGCGGGAGAGGCGCTCGAGCTGCTCGGGCGCAGCGTGGTGCGGGTCACCGGGTCCGAGACCCAGGCGCTCGACGCCGCGCTCGGGCGCATCCTGGCCGAAGACGTGGCCGCGCCGCTCGACGTGCCGTCCCACGACAATTCGGCGGTCGATGGTTATGCGGTGTTCTTCGACGACCTCGATCCGGAGCGCGACACCGTGTTGCCGGTGACCGGGCGCGCGGCCGCCGGTCATCCGCTCGGCCGCACGGCGAATCGCGGCGAGGCGATCCGCATCTTCACCGGCGCCGCCATGCCCGAGGGGCCGGACTGCGTGATGATGCAGGAGGACTGTGAGCTCGCCAGCGAACGCGGGGGGGACAGGGTCGTGTTGCGTCCCGGGCTCGCGCGCGGCGCCAACCGGCGCCTTCGCGGCGAGGACATCGGCGCCGGCGAGACCGTGCTGCACGCCGGCATGCGGCTCAGGCCCCAGGACCTGGGCCAGGCGGCCGCCGTCGGGCGCCGCGAGCTTCTGGTCTCCAAACCGCTCCGGGTCGCGCTGTTCTCCACCGGCGACGAGCTGCGCGAGCCGGGCGCGCCGCTGGAGCCGGGCTGCATCTACGATTCCAACCGCACGACCATCCACGGCCTGCTCGCCGGCATGGGTTGCGCGATCACCGACCTGGGCATCCTGAAGGACGAGGCGGCGAGTCTGCGCGCCGCACTCGAGGCCGCTGCCCACGACCACGACCTGGTGGTTACCTCTGGCGGGGTCTCGGTCGGCGACGAGGACCACGTCCGGGGCGCGGTCGAAGCGCTCGGCCAATTGCACCTCTGGCGCCTGGCGATCAAACCCGGGCGGCCGATCGCGCTCGGCCAGATCGGGGCGATCCCCTTTGTCGGATTGCCGGGCAATCCGGTCGCGGTAATGGTCACCTTCCTCTATATCGTGCGCCCGATGATCCTGCGCCTGATGGGCGGCACCGGTCTGACTCCGCACCACTTCCGGGTCGCGGCAGATTTTTCCCACAAGAAGAAGAAGGACCGGCGCGAGTGGGTTCGGGCCAGCCTGGTCGCCGATGGCGCCGTGGGCTGGCGCGCGGTCAAGTTCCCGCGCCAGGGCGCCGGTATCCTGTCGTCCATGGTCGAATCCGAGGGTCTGGTCGCGCTGCCCGAGGAAATGACCCGGCTCGAGCCCGGCACCATGGTCGATTTTCTGCCGTTCAGCGAGGTCGCTTCATGAAGCTGCTCTATTTCGCCTGGCTCAAGACCAAGATCGGCGCCGCCGAGGAGGAGCTGACGCCACCGCCAGAGGTCAATACCGTGGCCGCACTGCTCGACTGGCTGGCGGCGCGTGACGGCGGCTATGCCGAGGCGCTGGCCGACCGCAAGGCGCTCGGGGTCGCGGTCAACCAGGAATACGCCCGCCCCGAGGACCCGGTCGGCCCCGACGACGAGGTCGCCCTGTTCCCGCCGGTGACCGGGGGTTAGGAGGAGGCGGCGCCATGATCCGGGTGCAGCGCGAGGATTTCGACGTCGGCGCCGAGATGGCGGCGTTGACCGCGGGCAACCATGCGGTCGGCGGACTCGCGGTCTTCGTCGGTCTGGTGCGCGACGTAGCCGGCGCGGCGGCGCTCGGCGCCATGACGCTGGAACACTATCCGGGCATGACCGAGAAAATGCTCGAACGTATCGAGGCCGAGGCGAATCAGCGCTGGCCGCTGGAGGCGAGCCTGATCGTGCACCGCACCGGGCGCCTGGAGCCGGGCGAGCGGATCGTCCTGGTCGCCGCCGCCAGCCGGCACCGCCAGGCCGCCTTCGAAGCCTGCCAATTCCTGATCGACTGGCTCAAGACCAAGGCGCCGTTCTGGAAGCTGGAAGAGACGGAGGACGGCCCCAAGTGGGTCGAAGCCCGCGGCAGCGACGACCAAGCCACCGAGCGCTGGAAGAAGCGCGACCCCGACGCGGGGGGGTAAGGGGGGCTCACGCTTCCCGCCCCAAACGAATAACGGCGCCCCGGGTTAGGGCGCCGTTTGCTCGGTCGGCTTGGCGTTGCCGCCCCCCCGCCTCACGCCGCGCTGGCGCTTTCCTTTTCGTGGCTGCGCACGAGATCGCCGTAGGCGGCCATCAGTTCCTGGGTGATCTCGCCCACGGTGAAGCTCTGGCCGTCGATCTCGCCGACGGGCGTCACCTCGGCGGCGGTGCCGGTGA
>CAXMQD010000591.1:0-2165 GCA_964194965.1 uncultured Acidimicrobiia bacterium
GGACCGCTGCTCGACAAACATTCGACCGGCGGCGTCGGAGACAAGGTCAGCCTGGTGTTGGCGCCGCTGGTCGCGGCCTGCGGCGGGCTGGTGCCGATGATCTCGGGCCGCGGCCTCGGCCACACCGGCGGCACCCTGGACAAACTGGACAGCATCCCGGGCTACGACACGGCCCCGGATCTGGCGGCCTTCCGGCGCGCGGTCGAGCATGCCGGCTGCGCGATTATCGGGCAGACCGCGGAACTCGCGCCGGCGGACCGCCGCCTCTACGCGATCCGCGACGTCACCGCGACGGTCGAGTCGATTCCCCTGATCACCGCCTCGATCCTGTCGAAGAAGGCCACCGCCGGCCTCGCGGGCCTGATCATGGACGTCAAAACCGGCTCCGGCGCCTTCGCGCGCGACGAGGCGGTCGCGGTCGAACTCGCCGAGAGCATCGTCGCGGTGGCCGAGGGCGCCGGCTTGCCTTGCGTCGCCTTGATCACCAGCATGAACCAGGTCTTGGGCCGCAGCGCCGGCAACGCGCTCGAAGTCGGCGAAGCGATCGCCTACCTGACCGGTGCGGCGCGCGACCCACGGCTGCACGAAGTGGTCATGGCGCTCGGCGCGGAGTTGTTGGTCCTCGGCGGGCTCGACCCCGAGCCCGGCGCCGCGCGCGGCCGGCTCGAGGCGGCGCTCGCCAGCGGCGCGGCGGCCGAGCGTTTCGCGCGCATGGTCGCGGCGCTGGGCGGGCCATCCGATCTGATCGAAGACCCCGACAGACATCTACCGGCCGCCGCGGTCGTGCGCCCCGCCTTGCCGCAGGTGCCTGGCGTGATCGGGGCGATGGACCTGCGCCGGATCGGCCTGGCGGTTGTGGAGCTGGGTGGCGGCCGCCGTGACGCCGCGGACCGGATCGATCACGGCGTCGGGCTGAGCGAGGTCGCGGGAATCGGCGAGGCGGTCGGGCCGGAGCGGCCGCTCGCGTTGGTGCATGCACGCAGCCCGGCGGCCGCCGAAGCCGCCGAGCGCGCGCTCCGAGACGCGTTCGATCTCGGCGAAGCGCCCACCCACGAGACCAGTCCAATCATCCGTAGATTGGCAGGACCCGGACGATGAAGCAGACCGTAGGCAGCAGGGAAGCCCGCTCATGACACCACGTCCCATCGTGATCGATACCGACCCCGGCCAGGACGACGCCCTGGCGATTCTGCTCGCCCTGGCATCCCCGGAGCTGGACGTCCTCGGAATCGCCGCGGTCGCCGGCAACGTGCCGCTGCACCTGACCGAATCGAATGCGCGCCGCATTTGCGAACTGGCCGGACGCCGCGACACCAAGGTCTTCGCCGGCTGCCCACGGCCGATGGTTCGGAACCTGACCACGGCGGAAGAAGTGCACGGCCTGACCGGGCTCGACGGCCACGATTTCCCCGAGCCCACCATGCCGCTTCAGCCGGGCCATGCGGTCGATTGGATGGTCGAAACCCTGATGGCGGCCGGCGAGCGGGAGATCACGCTGTGCACCCTGGGGCCGCTCACCAACGTCGCCATGGCGATGGTCAAGGAGCCGCGCATTCTCTCCAGGATCCGGGAGATCGTCATGATGGGCGGTGGCTTTTCCGAGGGCGGCAACGTGACCCCGGCGGCCGAGTTCAACATCTACGTCGACCCCCACGCCGCGCAGGTTGTGTTCACCAGCGGCTGCAAGTTGACCTTGATGCCGCTCGACGTAACCCACAAGGCGCTGACCACGCCGGCGCGGCTCGAGCGCTTCGGCGCGATCGGGACGCCGGTCGGGCGCGCCTGTCACGGCATACTGTCGTTCTATCGTTATGACATGAGCAAGTTCGACATGGCCGGGGCACCGCTGCACGACCCTTGCGTCATCGCCTACCTGCTCGCCCCGGAGATTTTTAACGGCAAGCACGTCGCTCTCGAGGTCGAGATCTCGTCCGAGAAGACCATGGGCATGACGCTGGCCGACTGGTGGAGCGTGGCCGGTGCAGCTCCCAACTGCACCGTCATGAATGCGATCGACGACGAGGCCTTCTTCGACCTGCTGATCGAACGGATCGCCCGCCTATGAGCCCGGGATCGATGGTCTAGGGATCGCCCGCTTAGCCGGAATCTGCCGCGCCGTAGCCACCGCCACCGGGTGTTTCGATCACGAAGACGTCGCCCGGGTT
>CAXMQD010000592.1:0-6323 GCA_964194965.1 uncultured Acidimicrobiia bacterium
GGATAGCCGCGGGCATTGTAGGTGATGCAACGATAGCGGCGCGCAAAGTGCCGCACCTGGGGCTCCCAACTGCGGCAATCGCCGGCGAACTCGTGCACGAAGATCACCGGCTCGCCGCGCCCGGTCTCCTCGAAGTACAGCTTGACCCCGTCGTCGGTCTCGGCAAAAGCCATGGCAACCCTCCCTCGTTTCGCGCCGCAAATCTCAGGTTAGCCGCTGGGCGCCGCCGATGGTAGGCTCTACGCCGCGATGGGTTTCAATTTACCCGTGACAGGACGGCGCCCGGGGTCCGATAAAGGGGCCCCTAGACCCCGTGCGGACCATCAGAGGACGATTATGCTTGAACTGAAGACCGACAAGATGCTGGCCGAGAAGGCGGATGGCATCGGCTGGATGACCTTCAACAACCCGGCGCGGCGCAACGCCACCTCGCTGGAGATGTGGCAGGCGATCGCCGATATCCTAGGCGACTTCGCGGCCGACCCGGCGGTCCGGGTGGTGGTCATGCGCGGCGCCGGCGACAAGGCCTTCGTCTCGGGCGCCGACATCTCCCAGTTCGAGGACCAGCGCGCCAACGCCGAGGCCGCGGCGCGCTACAATGCGGTTTCCGAGCGTGCCCGCGTCGCCATGGTGGGGCTCGAAAAGCCGCTGATCGCCATGATCAGAGGATATTGTCTGGGCGGCGGAGTGGGGATCGCCATGGCCGCCGACATGCGCTTCGCCGCCGCTGATTCGAGTTTCGGGATTCCGGCGGCGCGGCTCGGCATCTCCTACGGTTTCGACTCTCTCAAGAAGCTGGTCGACTTGGTCGGGCCGGCCTTCGCCAAGGAGATTCTGCTGACCGCGCGCCGCTTCAGTGCCGAGGAAGCGCTCAGCATCGGCCTGGTCAACCGGGTGGTGCCGGTCGCCGAGCTCGAGGCCACGGTGCTCGAGGTCTGTGCCGCGATCGTCGACAACTCGCCGCTCTCCATCGTCGCCAACAAGGCGACCATCGACGAGACCGCCAAGGACCCGGACGCGCGCGACATGGCACGCATCGAGGAGCTCGGGCGCATCTGCTTCGACAGCGCCGACTACGCCGAGGGCCGCCGCGCCTTCATGGAAAAGCGCAGGCCGGTGTGGAAGGGGGCGTGAGGGAGGAACCGCGATGACGCGCCAAACGGACTGGTATTTCGATTTCGTCTCGCCTTTCTCGTACCTTCAGTTCGAGGCCTTCGACCGCTTTCCGGCCGATCTCGACATCACGCTCAAGCCGGTGCTGTTCGCCGGATTGCTCGGACATTGGGAACACAAGGGTCCGGCCGAAATTCCGGCCAAGCGGCGCCAGACCTACCGCTACTGCCATTGGCTCGCGGGCAAGCGCGGGATTCCCTTCAAGACGCCGCCGCGTCACCCCTTCAACCCGCTCGCGGTGCTGCGACTGGCCGTCGCGCTGGGCGCCACACCGAAGACGGTCGGCACGATCTTCCGCCATATCTGGGGCGCGGGGCACGACGGCCAGGACCCCGAGAGCCTGGCCGCGCTCGCCGCCGCCCTCGGGGTCGCGGACATGGCGGCCCGGGTGAGCGATCCGGCGGTCAAGCAGCAACTGCGTGCGAACACGGATGAGGCGATCGCGCGCGGGGTCTTCGGCGTGCCGAGCTTCACGATCGACGAGGAGATTTTCTGGGGCGAGGACGCGACCGGGATGATGCTTGATTTCCTCGACGATCCCGAGCTGTTCCGGCGTGGCGACCTCGGCCGATTGCGCGACCTCCCAGCCGCGGCGCAACGCAAGGAAAGCCGGCTGTAACAACCGCCGTGCCGAATTTTCTATCGAAGCGCCCGGCCCGCCGATAGAGTGTCACGAGTACGGCAACCGGCCTGAAGGAGGAGCGGGATTTGGAGCGCCGGCTGGCAGCGATCTTGGCCGCCGATGTGGCCGGCTATAGCGGTCTCATGGAGCGGGACGAAGCCGGCACCCTGGATGCGCTCAAATCCCACCAGGCCGAACTCATAGATCCACTCATCGCGGCGCATCGGGGCCGGATCGTCAAGCTCATGGGCGATGGCATGCTGGTCGAATTCGCCAGCGCGGTCGAAGCAGTCGCCTGCGCGGCGGCCTTCCAAGAGGGCATGGCGGAACGAAACGCGCAGCGGCGCGAATCCGAACGGCTCGAGTTTCGAATCGGGATCAATCTTGGCGACGTGCTCGTCGACGGCGACGATATTCATGGCGACGGGGTCAACGTGGCGGCGCGCCTGGAAGGTCTCGCGCAATCCGGTGGTATCTGTATTTCCGGGACCGTGTTCGATCAGGTCGACGGCAAGCTCGAGATTGGTTTCGAGAACTTGGGCGAGCGCGAAGTCAAAAATATCACTAAGCCGGTGCGCGTCTACCGGGTCGGGCCGGGGGCCGCGGACGATGCGCCCCGGGGGCCGGCGCCGGAGGCGTTGCCGCTTCCGGACCGGCCGTCGATCGCGGTGCTGCCGTTCGACAACATGTACGGCGACCCGGAGCAGGAATATTTCGCCGATGGCATATCGGAGGACCTGATCACGGCGCTGTCGAAGGTCCATTGGTTTTTCGTCATCGCCCGGAACTCCACATTTTCCTACAAAGGCCAGGCCGTCGACGTGGCGCGGGTAGCGCGGGAGCTCGGCGTCCGCTACGTCCTGGAAGGCAGCGTCCGGAAAAGCGGGAACCGGGTCCGGATCACCGCGCAGTTGATCGATGCGGCGACCGGCAATCACGTTTGGGCCGAACGCTACGACCGCGATCTCGACGATATCTTCGGGCTGCAGGACGAAATGACCCAGACCATCGTAGGCGCGGTGGAACCCGAGCTGGGCGCCGCGGAGCGCGCCCGCGCCGCGCGAAAACCACCCGGCAGTCTCGATGCCTGGGAGACGTTCCAACGCGGCCTCTGGCACATGTGGCGCTTCACCAAGGATGACAATCGGATCGCTCAAGGCCTGCTGCGGCGCGCCCAGGAACTGGACCCGGGCTTCGCCATCGCCTTCGCGCGCGAATCCAATGCCTATTACCTGGACGTCATTCTCGGCTACGCCGAAGCACCGCAAGAGAGCGTGGCCGCGGCCATGAGCGCCGCCCAGAAGGCCCTGACCTTGGACGAAGCCGATCCGGTCGCCCATTTCGCCATCGGGCGGGCGCAGATGCTGCGCGGAGACCACGACACCTCGATTGCGGAGCTGGAGAAGGCGCTGCAACTCGACCCCAGCTTCGCGCAGGCCCGCCACGGCCTGGGCATGGTGCTGGCTCTCGCCGGCCGGCTCGATGAGTCCGTCGAGGAACTGGAGAAGAGCATCCGGCTCAGCCCGCGCGACCCGCTGCGCTTCGCGACCGAGACGGTTCGCGCGTTCACCGCCCTGCAGCAGCATGAGTTCGAGACGGCGGCCGAATGGGCGCGGAAGGCGACACGCCATCCGGCGGCCGTGGGCGGCGGATACTGGCCCTATGCCGTCTTGGCATCGGCGTTGAGTCACCTCGGCCGCTCGGAGGAGGCCCAGTCGGCGATTGCGGCGGCCCGCGCCCAAAAACCCGATCTCACGCTGTCGTATATCGTGAAGACCCTGCCGACGAAGCCGCCGGGCGATCTGACGATCTATCTGGAAGGGTTGCGCCTGGCCGGTTTGGAAGACTGAGCGGCGCGCCTTACCTGGGCTGCCCGCGCGTTACTCGCCGATGCGCACCTGCGCCAGGTCGTCGTGGATGGCGAACCACGCGACCTTGCTCTCGATGCCGTTGTGACGCCGATTCGCCGGCCAGTCCTCCGGATGGTCCAGGGTCCCGATCAAGACACCCAATTCGGGATCGCCGTCGTACCAGAAATCGACCGGCGTCCCGCAATCGGTGCAAAATCCCCGTTTCGCCTTGGCCGACGATCGGTAGTACTTCGGTTGGCCCTTGGTGAACCGGAAGAAGTCCTCGTGGAACGCCGCGAACAGGCCGAAAAGCGCGCCGTAGGCCTTCTGGCAGGTCCGGCAATGGCAGTAGCTGACCCAGACCGGCGGCGCGCTCGCCTGGTATCTGATGGCGCCGCACAAACAGCCGCCGGTCACGGGCAGGGTTTTGGATTCGGTCATGGCATCCCGCTCGCAGTCTTGCCCTCCGCTGCCTCGTCGTCAATGAGTCTGCGCGAGGGCGCGGTCGCGGGTAAAATGTGTAGAATAGGGGTGCAACCGAAACCCGGAGGCCATGCGGATGAGCGAGGATCGGAAGGTGCGCCTGGAGCGGGTCTACGGCGCCAAGAGTGCCGAAGACCTGGCCGAGAGCTACGACGATTGGGCCGCGCACTACGACGAAGATCTGCTCAGCTACGGCTACCGCCTGCCGGCGATCGCGGCCGGCCTGCTCGGGCGTTATGCCCCGCCCGGGTCTGGCCCGGTCCTGGATGCGGGCTGCGGCACCGGGCTGATCGGCGAGGTGCTGTCCCTGCTCGGCTATGGCGGCCTGACCGGCATCGATCTTTCCGAAGGCATGCTGGCGGCGGCGCGCGCCAAGGCGGCCTACAGTGAGCTCGCGCAAATGCGGCTGGGCGGGCCACTCGCCTTACCCAGCGACCACTTCGCCGCCACCGTGGCCATCGGCGTGCTCACCGTGGGCCACGCCGGGCCCGGCGCCTTCGACGAGTTGATCCGAGTGACCCGGCCCGGCGCGCCGTTGGTGTTCAGCATTCGCGTCGACGGTGGCGCGGGCAGCGGCTTTCTGGAGCGAATGGCGGCGCTGGCCCGCG
Source organism: uncultured Acidimicrobiia bacterium (assembly GCA_964194965.1). Classification (GTDB taxonomy): domain Bacteria; phylum Pseudomonadota; class Alphaproteobacteria; order Kiloniellales; family J153; genus JACZVL01. The sequence continues at coordinate 4,737 of CAXMQD010000592.1, forward strand.
ACGGCGCCTGGGTAGAGGTCGCGCGTACCCCCGAGTTCCAATCCATTCCCCGGGCCGAACCCGAGGTTCACAATCGCGTTTTCGTGACCCGCAAGGCCTGAACCGGAGACGATGGCATGAACGAATCGTTGGAACCGCAGGCGCCGGCGGCCGGCGGTGCGCGGTCCCGCCAGGACGCGCTCTACCGGACCGCCGAAGCGGTGCTGCCGGGCGCCGGGCTCGGCGGCTATGCGCTGCCCGAGGACGTGCGCTTCGTGATCGCGCGCGGGGCCGGCTCGCGGGTGCGGTCGGTCGAGGGCCATTGGTACATCGACTACGTCGGCGGCGCCGGGGCCAACATTCTGGGCCACGCCCATCCGGCCGTGGTCGAGGCGGTGCGCGAACAGGCGGCCAAGGGCCTGCACTTTTTTGGGACCCTGAACGAGGCCGCGATCGCGCTGGCCGAGCGGCTGGCCGCGTCGATACCCTGCGCCGAGGAGCTGATCTTCAGCACCACCGGCTCGGAGGCGACCTTCTATGCCCTGCGAATGGCCCGCGCCCATACCGGCAAGAACAAGATCCTCAAGTTCGAGGGCGCCTACCACGGCAACCACGACTATTCGGCGGTTTCGGTGTTTCCCACGGCGCCGGGCAACTATCCCGCCGGCAGCCTGGATACCGGCGGCGTGCCCGACGTGCTGCCCGAGACCGTGCTGATCGCGCCCTACAACGACCTAGAGGTGGTCGAGCGCCTGGTGGCCGAGCACGGAGACGACCTCGCCGCGATCATCGTCGAGCCGGTGCAGCGCATCATCTTCGCCCGGCCTGGGTTCCTGGCCGGCCTGCGCCGCATCTGCGACGCCTACGGCGTGGTGCTGATCTTCGACGAAGTGGTGACCGGCTTCCGCCTGGCGCTCGGTGGCGGGCAGGAATACTACGGCGTGACGCCGGACCTCGCCAGCTACGGCAAGATCGTCGGCGGCGGCGGTCCCTTGGGGTGCGTCGCCGGCCGCGCCGAGATCATCGATCTCGCCGACCCCAAGCGCAAGGGGGCGCCCGACTACGCCTATATCAACGGCACCCTGCACGGCAATCCGGTCGCCGCGGCGGCCGGTCTGGCAACCCTCGACGTGTTATCCGAGCCTGGCTTCCACGCGGCGCTCCATGCCAAGGCGGCAGAGCTGACCGCGGCGTTGCAGGACGTGCTCGACCGCCACGGCCTGCCGGCCCTCGCCGCGGGGCGCAATTCCTTCTGGCAGTTCCTGTTCCTCGGCGCGGAGCCGGTCAGTCAGGCGGACATCATGTCGAGCGACCTGGCCCGCATGCGCGCCCTCGACCTCGAACTCCTGCGCCGCGGCATTTACGTGCTGCCCGGGGTGCGGCGCTTCGTCTCCGCGGTCAACACCGGGGAGGACCTGGCACTCACCGTCGAAGCATTGGATGCGGCCTGCCGGTCGATCTGATAGAACCTGCGCCCGGAACAATCACCACGACAGGGGACGAGCATGGACAAGGAACGATTCGACAGGGGCTTGGCGGAGCGCAAGGCGGTCCTGGGTGCGGACTATGTGGAGCGGTCATTGGCCCAGGCCGACGACTTCAACCGCG
>CAXMQD010000593.1:0-2217 GCA_964194965.1 uncultured Acidimicrobiia bacterium
CAGCGGGCTCGGGCGTCTTGGCGATCACCACGGGTTCGGGGGCGGGCTCGGGAGCGGGCTCGGGAACGGGCTCGGGGGCGGGCTCGGGCGCCTTGGCGATTACTTCGGGCGCGGGGGCGGGCGCGGGGGCGGTCGCCACGATTTCGGGCGCCGGCACCGGCCGCGGCTCTGGCACCGGCTGCGGGGCCGGCTCTGGGGCCGGCTGCGGCGCCGGCTCTGGCGACTTGGCCATGGCGGTCGCCGCCATGGGTGTCATGTAGGCGGTCAACGGCCCGCCCTGGTAAGCGATCTTCACCGAACGCGCCCGATCGCGGAAACCGAAGTCGCCCAGCTTGGTCGTGCCCGGCGCCAGGGACCCGCTCTGGAAACCGACCGCCTCGCCGTCGCATTCCAGGCGATCGTACAGCGTCACCGTGAAGCGGTGCGGAGGGCCGCGATAGCGCTCGCTCAGGTCCGAGGGCGTGAGCAGGACCAGGCGGTCGGACGTAACGAAGCGGAAGGTCCGCGGGGCCGAGCCTTTGACCTGGACCTCGCCGGTCAGGTTGAAACAGCGCAGCCGTTCCGGCGCGGCCGCGACCGGCACGAAGACCCGGTTGTAGAAGGTCTTGTGGATCGCGCTGAGACAATTCGTAGCCAGTGTACGCCTGCGGTTCATGAGCAACATGCCCGGCGGCGGCCCCAGGTCCTTGCGGAACAGGATCATGGAGGCGTAGCCGCCGGTGTTTTCGTCGGGCGCCGCGATCGCGTCGGGCGGCATGCCGTCGCCGCCGGGTTCGAAGCGCGCGGTCAGGCCGAGCCACGCGAGGTCGGGCCGGCTGTTGCTGCCCAGGTCGCGTGCGCAGCCGCGGTCGCGCGACGCGAAGAACGGACGCTGGAACAACGCCGCGCCGATCTCCGCACCCATGCGCAAGCGCGCGATACCGCCGTTTAACTCATCGCCGACGTAGGGCACGTACAGGTAGGGAAGCCCCTCGGCCAGGGACCAGGCCTTGGAGGGACCGCTTTCGTCCGGGTTCGAATAGCCGATCACTTCGAGCGGGCCGGGCGCCTGCGCCTGCGCCGCGCCGGCGGCGAGGATCAGTGCACAGCAAATCCCTGCCGCCATGCGGAAATTTTCTGTCATGAACCGCAATCCCGTGACACCCGCCCCCGGTCCGGAGCGCGTCACAGTAGCAGGTCGGACCGCGCCGACCCAAGCCCGCCATTTTTTACGCTCGCCGCTTGGCCGCGCGCGGGAGGCTTGTCATAGTGCGGAATTCGATCTCGGAATCAGGAGCATCATGCCCGAACCAAAACCCACCCGGACCGCGCCGCCTTGGCTCAAGCCCACCGTCGATTATGGGCCGCTGATGGTGTTCCTGGCGTTCTATTTCGCCACTGATTTGTTCGCCGCCACCGCCGCGCTTATCGCGGTGACCGTGTTGGCCCTGGTGTTGGCATTTTGGATCGAGCGCCGGGTGGCGTGGATGCCGCTGGTCACCGCGACCGTGGTCGGAATTTTCGGCGGCCTGACCCTGTGGTCGGGCGACGAGATATTCATCAAGATGAAGCCGACCATCGCGCAACTCCTGTTCGCCGCGGTGCTGCTCGGCAGCCTGGCCATCGGCCGCCCGGTGCTCAAGCCGCTGCTGGGCGCGGCCTGGCCCATGGACGATCTCGGCGTGCGCCGTCTGTCGCAGCGCTTCGCGGTATTCTTCCTGGTCATGGCGGCCTTGAACGAGGCGGTCTGGCGAACCCAGTCGACCGATGTCTGGGTGCTGTTCAAGGTGTTCGGGCTGCTCGGCCTGACACTGCTGTTCTCGGTCTCCCAGGTGCCGCTGATGACGCGTCACAGGCTTCCCGAGGCGGCGGACGACTCATCGGAGCACGAATAACTCTCTAGTCGATGCGATTGACGGATGCGGCGTCATGGCGCAGACTTTCACGGAAATCGGATTTCACGCGCGGGAAATGATGTGAAATCGTCGGGCGGAGTCCGATAATCCGCCGCAATCAACATTAAAAAAGGCCGCAAGAACGGTCTTCGAGCCTCGAAGGGAGGGAAAAGTGATTCCAGCAAGCTTCGAATACCATCGACCGGGTTCGGTCGATGAAGTGGTCTCGCTGCTCGCCGAGCACGGCGAAGATGGCCGTGTGCTCGCCGGCGGCCACAGTCTCATCCCCATGATGAAGCTGCGCATGGCGCAACCGGCGCACCTGATCGACCTGAGCGGGGTC
>CAXMQD010000594.1:0-6813 GCA_964194965.1 uncultured Acidimicrobiia bacterium
TCTCGCCGGCGGCCGATATCCGCCGCGGCGACCGGGTCGTGGTCAAGACCAGAGAAGGCGAGGTCATGGCCAAGGAGCTGTCCCGGCAGTCGGCACGCAAGATCGAACTGACCGCGCTCAACAAGGACCACGCCGACCGCAGCATCGAGGTCGAGGAAATCGATTGGATCGCCCGCATCGTCTGGGCCAGTCAATAGTCCCAACGCCACGAACCTAGCCCGACGGCAGACGCCCGGCCCCGCTTGGGGCTGGCGAGCGCGCGCGCCTGTGTTAGAACTGATTGTCGGAAGCGCCAAGGCCGGTCCGGCACGCAAGATCGAGGAAACCGTAATGGCGGCGATCCATTTCATCGACGGCGACTGGGTCGCGGGCAACCCGCCGATCCTCGGCCCCCTGGACCACGCCACCTGGCTCGGCTCCACGGTGTTCGACGGCGGCCGCGCCTTCGACGGCGCGACGCCGGACCTCGACCTGCACTGCCGGCGCGTGATCGAATCGGCCAAGTCCATGGGCCTCAGGCCGATGCATTCGGGCGAAGAGATCCTGGAAATCGCCATGGATGGCATCGCCCGATTCCCGAACGGCGCGCACCTCTATATCCGGCCCATGTTGTGGGCCCAGACCGGCGCCAACCGGCTGTTCGTGGCGCCGGACCCGGACAGCACGCGGTTCTGCTGCACCGTCCACGACGCGCCGATGATCGAACCGGGCAACCTTGCGGTCTGCCTGTCGTCGATGCGGCGCCCGGCGCCCTCCATGGCGCCGACCAACGCCAAGGCATCTTGCCTCTATCCCAATTCGGCGCGCGCGCTGATCGAGGCCGCGGAGAAAGGCTTCGACAACGCGGTTGTGCTGGATGCCAACGACAACGTCGCCGAACTCGCGACCGCCAACATCTTCATCGGCAAAGAAGGCGCGGTGCATACGCCGGTGCCCAACGGCACTTTCCTTTGCGGCATCACCCGCAACCGGACCGTCAAGCTGCTGCGCGGCGCCGGCGCCCCGGTCTACGAGCGCAGCATCACCTGGGACGAGGTGCGCGACGCCGACGAGGTGTTCACCACCGGCAACCTGGTCAAGGTGCTGCCGATTACCCGGGTCGAAAGCCGCGAACTGCAGCCCGGCCCGCTCTACAAACAGGCGCGCGAGCTCTACTGGGACTGGGCGTTCAAGGGCTGAGTTTTACTCCGCCGCTTCGCCCGCCTCTGCGGCGAGGTCTTCGCCGGCGAGGGCGCGGCGCAGCAACACCCGGCTCTCCTCGATCCCGTAAATGCTCATGAAGGAGCCCATGCGCGGGCCCTGCTCCTGGCCGAGCAGGATTTCGTAGAGCGCCTTGAACCAGGCGCGTAACTCCGCGAAGTCGTGGCGTTTGCCGACCTCGTAGACTTGGTTTTGCACGGCCTCGCCGGTGGCGTCATCCGGCAGCGCCTCGAGCTCGGCGAGCAAATCGGCGAGCGCGGCGCGCTCCATCTCGCTGGGCGCGCGGTACTGCTTGTTGGGTTTGACGAAGTCCCGGTAATAGCGGATCGCGCAGCCGACCAACTGGTCCAGGATCGGCGCGGTTTCAGGGGTGGCCTCCGGCGCGTAGCGCGAAATGAAGCCCCAGAGCACGGTCCGGTCCTCAGTGTTACAGACACTGGCGAGATTGAGAAGCATGGCGAAGCCGAGCTGGGCGCCGGGCGCGGGCGGCGCGCCGTCATGAATGTGCCAGACCGGGTTCTCCAGACGCTTGGCTGCGTCCTCGCCCGCAAAGCGGGTCAGAAACGACAGATAATCGTCGACCGTGCGCGGGATGATATCGAAGTAGAGCCGCTTGGCCACCCGCGGCTTCTGATACATGAACAGCGACAGGCTGTCCTGAGGCGCGTAACGCAGCCACTCCTCCACGGACAGGCCGTTGCCCCTGGACTTCGAAATTTTCTCGCCATTCTCGTCGAGAAAATGCTCGTAGCTGAAGCCCGCCGGCGGGCGGCCGCCGAGTACTTTTTCGATGCGCGCGCCGGCCTTGACCGAATCGATCAGATCCTTGCCCGACATTTCGTAGTCGACATCGAGCGCGTACCAGCGCATCGCCCAGTCGGGCTTCCATTGCAGCTTGCAGCGGCCGCCGGTGACCGGCGTCTCGGCCAGCGCGCCGTCCTCGGCGCGATAGACGATGGTCCCGGCCTCGGCATTCCATTCGACCACCGGGACCTGGAGCACCCGCCCGGTCTCCTGGCAGATCGGCAGGAACGGCGAATAGGTCTGGCGCCGCTCGGGGCCCAACGTCGGCAGCATGATCGCCATGATCGCGTCGTAGTGCTCGAGCACCTTGAGAAGCGCGGCGTCAAAGCGGCCCGAGGTGTACCACTCGGTCGAAGACTGGAACTCGTAATCGAAGCCGAAGTCGTCGAGGAAGGCTTGGAGCCGCGCGTTGTTGTGCTGGCCGAAGCTGTCGTGGGTGCCGAATGGGTCCGGGATCGCGGTCAACGGCTTGCCCAGGTGCTCGGCGAGCATGGCCTGGTTCGGGAGGTTGTCGGGCACCTTGCGCAGGCCGTCCATGTCGTCGGAGAAGCAGAACAACCGGGTTGGAATGTCGGATAGGCGCTGGAAGGCTTGGCGCACCACCGTGGTCCGCGCGACCTCGCCGAAGGTGCCGATGTGGGGCAGCCCGGAGGGCCCGTAGCCGGTCTGGAACAGGGCGTAGCCCTTGTCCGGCGTCTTGCCGTTCAGGCGCTTGAGGAGCCCGCGCGCCTCGACGAAGGGCCAGGCCCGCGCCGCCGCGGCCAGCTCGCGCTCGCTGGTCATGATAGGATCTACCGTTTCGCTGTCAGTCCCGGATTCCAGGGAACCTAGGGACGTGGCCCCGCGCAGTCAACGGGCGCCGTCAACGGTCGCGGGTCCTCTGGTGGCGGCCGAACAGTCTGGGCAGGAAGCCGCGTTCCTTGGCCATCTCCAGGAAACCGGCGCGCTGTTCCGGATCGAGGGTCGCCAGATAGCCGTGCAACTTCTCGGCGCGGCCCAGGATGCGCGCCTGGAACCCGGTCATGCGCTCTTGCATCAGCGCCTGCAACTCGGCGCGGTCGAACTCGGGCTTGGCCAGTTCGGCATGGAAGGCGGCGCGGAGCGCGGAGCGCGCGTCACGGCCGGGTCGGGGACGGCTCCGAGCCTCGCCGCGCAATACCCGCAGGCCCTCGCGCTGGGCCGGACTCAGCTCCAGGCGCTCGGCCACGTCGTCGACGCTGACCTTGGCGCGCCACCCGCGATGATCCTGGCCATAAAACGAGTAGAGCGCGCCGGCGGCAAAGAACAGGTTGGCCGCCAGCGAGACGCCGAGCAGGATCCAGACAAGCTTGCCCTTCATGACGCCACTCCTACAGGAAATCGTCGGCCGGGTCGTCCAGGCCGAGTGCCAGGTCGTCGCCGAGGGTCGCACTCTGGACCGAAACCAACCGTTCGGTCCCCAGGCGGCCGAGTTCGAAACCGCCGGCCGAAACCACCAGCAGCACCGCCGTCACGCCGGCCCAGGCCAAGGGGCGCCAGGCCTGGATTTCGAGCCCGGCCAGGCCGCGCAGCCAGGCGCGCAAGCCGGCGGGCTCCCGCAGGGGTGCCCGGACCAGGCCTTGGGCCCGCAAGATCAGGCTTTCCGGCGACGGCTCCCGGGAACCCTCGCCGAGAGTTTCCCGGGCCGCGGTCATCAGTTCGAGCGCCTCCGGGAAGGCCGCCATCCAGGCCTCGACCCGCTCGCGTTCGGCCAGATCCAGGGTGCCATCCAGATAGGCGGCCAGAATCAAGGGGTCCGGTGCCTCTCCGGACACCCCGGGCGCCTCCCCGGGGCTGGCTAACGCGCGCCAGCCGGGCCGCGCCCGCGCCCACAGCCTGGCGCCGTCGCTGGCATCCTTGGCGTTCCCGAATTCCTCGCTCATGACCCTCATGCTCCGCTATTGCCTGTTCTACGCCGCCCGACGCCCGCACATCCCCGGAAATCCACCGAAAATAGTACTAATCTTCCGGTTCCCGAAAATGGGCCCGGAGCTTGACCAACGCTTTATGATGCGTGCTGCGCACGGTCTGGGGGTTGACGCCCAACACCTGGGCCGCTTCGGCCACCTCCATCTCGCGCTGGTAGAGCATTTCCAGCACCAGCGCCTGGCGCGGCGACAAGAGGCCCGGCGGGATAACGACCTTGACCGGGTCCTTGGGCGGGTCGACCGCCAAGTAGCGCTCGGGCACCGATTCGAGCGGCTGGGCCCGGGCCTTCTGGCGCCGGAGATGGTCGATCGCCGCGCTGTGGGCAATCACGGTCAGCCAGGTCGAGAGCTTGGCGCGGTCCGCGTCATAATTTCTGATCAGGCGAAAATCCCGGGCGCAGAGCCGAATGAAAACGTCCTGGGCCACATCCTCGGCGTCCTCGCCGCGCCCGGCCGGGCCCAGTTTGCGCCGCACCGCGGCAAAGATGACCGGGGCGAAGCGGGTCACGAAACGATCCCAGGCGACCTTTTCGCCCGCGATCAACCGGTCCAGGCCGTCGAACTGCTCGCTCATCGGCGCGCCGCTGGTCGTATCATGGCACAGTGGTACACCGGGGGCGCCCGCGCCGCTATAGTCGGGCGCAACGGAATAGAATCGAATCAGACCGAACAGGGAGCGTAGCGACTATGGCCGACATCGTGATCACGGAGTTTCTGGACCAAAATTCGTTGAGAGATTTAAAGAAGACCCACGATGTCCACTACGGACCCGACCTCGTCGACCGGCGCGAAGAGCTCCTGGCCACGCTCGGGAAAACCCGGGCGATCATCGTGCGCAACCGCACCTGGGTGAACCAAGAGCTGCTGGACGCCGCGCCCCGGCTTCAGGTAGTCGGCCGGGTCGGGGTTGGGGTCGAGCGCATCGACCAGGAGGCTTGCAAGGCGCGCGGGGTCGCGGTCTGCCCCGCTTTCGGCGCCAACGCGATCACGGTAGCCGAGTACACCATCGCGGCGCTTCTGCTCACCTGGCGCGGCGCTTTCCTGGCCAGTCAGCGGGTGATCGACGGCGACTGGCCGCGCCAGGAGATGATCGGTTACGACCTGTCCGGGAGGACCCTCGGCCTGATTGGCTTCGGCAACATCGGGCGTGCGGTCGCCAAACGGGCGCGCGCCTTCGACATGACGGTGATCGCAAGCGACCCCTACATCCGCCCCGAAGAGTCGGCATGGGATGAGTTCGGCGCGCGGCCGGTGACGCTGGAGTCCGTGCTGCGCGAGTCCGACGCGGTCAGTCTGCACGCACCACTCACCGAGGAGACCCGGCATATCATCGACGCGAGCGCGATCGCGGCCATGAAGCCCGGTGCGTTGCTGATCAACACATCCCGCGGCGGCACGGTGGACGAGGCGGCGATGATCTCCGCGTTGCATTCCGGCCAGCTCGGCGGCGCGGCGATCGACGTCTTCGAGCGGGAACCACTCACCGCCGAGACGGGGGCGGCTTTCGCCGGCGTCCCCAACCTGATCCTGACCCCGCACGTCGCCGGCTTGACCGAGGAATCCAACCAGCGAGTGAGCGCCGTCACGGTCGAAAACGTACTGCGAGTCCTGGCGCAGCGCGCGACAGACGCCTCGTGACCACCGCCGTGCCCGGCAATCCGGTCATGCTGCCCGAGGCGCCGATCCTGACCGCCGGGCTGAGCGCGGCGGTGTGGATTTCCGCCGAGGGCGAAGTCGCCCATCTCGATCCCCAGGCGGCGGCGCGGCGGGCGGGAAGCGAGGCGCCGCTGCTGTGCCACGCACCGGCGACGGCGCGCCGCCTCGGCCTCGGCCCGTTTCCGGCCTACGACCTTCTGGAGCTCTACGCCTTCGTGCGCCCGGCCGCATTCTGCACACCGACGCCGCGCGGCCTGGCGCTGGCGCTCGGGTTGGCGGAGCCCGAAGATCTGGAGGCCGCCGCCGCCAGCCTGCGCGAAGCGGCGCGCGCCCTGCTGGCCGAATTGGCCGCCGGCAAAGACGACCGCAACGCAGCCGGCATCGCCTGGACCCTGGCGCGCGCCGGCTGGGCCTGGGGGCCGTCGGTGCTGGCGGCACTCGGCCAGCCTGGCCTCGACGCTGCGGCACAAACCCCCGGCCGCCGGACCGGTCTTGCGGTCTGGACCCGCCTGCCCAGTTGGAGCGACCAGGCGCCGCCACCGCCGCCGGGCCAGGAGCCGGTCACCGCCGCCGAGGCGCGCGCGCGCCTGGCTGCACTGCTCGGCACCGACGCCGAGGCGCGGCCCCAGCAAGCCGACTACGCCTCCGCGGTCAGCCAGGCCTTCGCCCCACGCGGCGAGGCCGGCGCGCCCAACCTGGTGCTCGCCGAGGCCGGCACCGGGGTCGGCAAGACGTTGGCCTATATTGCCCCGGCCAGCCTTTGGGCCGAGAAGAACGAGGGCACGGTCTGGCTCTCCACGTTCACCCGCAACCTGCAGCACCAGATCGACGGCGAGCTCGACCGCCTGTTTCCGACGCCGAAGGCCAAGGCCGAGCAGGTGGTGATCCGCAAGGGCCGGGAGAACTACCTCTGCCTGCTCAATTTCGAGGAGGCGGTGAGCACGCTTGGCCTGCGTTCCGACCCCGGCCCCGGGGCCGGGGACGCGGTCGCGATCGGGCTGTTGGCGCGCTGGGTGTCGCGGACCCGCGACGGCGACATGGTCGGCGGCGACTTTCCCGGCTGGCTCGCCGAGTTGCTCGGGCGCGGGCGCACCCTGGGTCTGACCGACCGCCGCGGCGAGTGCATCTATTCGGCGTGCCAGCACTACGGCAAGTGCTTCATCGAGCGCGGCATCCGGCGCGCGCGCCACGCCCGCATCGTGGTCGC
>CAXMQD010000595.1:0-11571 GCA_964194965.1 uncultured Acidimicrobiia bacterium
CTGGTCGAGGCCGGCCGTTCTTGGGCCGACCTCCTGGAGCAGGCACTCATCGAGGATCGTGGCGAAGAGCGCGGCCTGCGGCTGCTGCGGCGCTACGCGCAGGCGTTTCCGGCCAGCTATCGGGAGCACTTCAACACCCAGACCGCGGTCTTCGATATTTCACGCATCGAAAAGGCGCGGCGCGACGGCGCGCTCGCCATGAACCTCTACCGCCCGATCGAGGCGGGCGAGGATACCCTCTACTTCAAAATATTCATCGCCGGCGAGCCGGTGGCACTGTCCGACGTCCTGCCCATGCTCGAACGCATGGGCCTCAAGGTGATCAGCGAGGTCCCTTATGACGTGCACCCCGAAGGCGCCGCACAGCCGATCTGGATGCACGATTTCGCCATGCGCACCGAAGACGGCGCCGCGGTCGACCTGGGACGGGTCAAGGAAGCCTTCCACGAGGCCTATGCTCAGGTCTGGCGCGCCGAGATGGAGAACGACGGATTCAACAAGCTGGTCCTGCGCGCGGGCCTGCGCGCGCGCGAGGTGCAAATTCTGCGCGCCTACTGCAAGTATCTGCGCCAAGCGGGCATACCCTTCAGCCAAGACTACATGGAGCAGACCCTGGCCCGGAATCCGCAGATCGCGCGCTGGCTGGTCGATCTGTTCCTGACCCGCTTTGCGCCGGGGGACACCGACGCGGCGGCGGAGGAACGGGCCACGGAACTGCTCGACGAGATCGAAGCGGCGCTCGAAGAGGTCTCCAACCTCGACGAGGACCGAATCATCCGGCGCTTCTTGAACTGCATCGAATCGACGCTTAGGACCAATTTTGGCCAGACCGGCATGGACGGCGGCCCCAAATCGTACCTCTCTTTCAAGTTCGATTCCCGGGCGCTGGACGAGTTGCCCCTGCCGCGCCCATTCCGGGAGATATTCATCTATAGCCCGCGGATCGAAGGCGTCCACCTGCGCTTCGGCATGGTCGCGCGCGGTGGCCTTCGCTGGTCCGATCGGCGCGAGGATTTCCGCACCGAGGTCCTCGGCCTGGTCAAGGCGCAGCAGATCAAGAACGCGGTCATCGTGCCGGTTGGCTCCAAGGGCGGCTTCGTGGTCAAACGCCCGCCGCTGGTCGAGGCCGGACGCGAGGCCTGGCTCGAGGAAGGCATCGCTTGTTACAAGATCTTCGTTTCCGGTTTGCTCGACCTCACCGACAACTTGAAAGGCGGCGACGTGTTGCCGCCGCCGGACGTCATCCGGCGCGACGGCGACGACCCCTACCTGGTGGTCGCCGCCGACAAGGGCACGGCGACCTTCTCCGATATCGCCAACGGGGTCTCGGCCGACTACGACTTCTGGCTCGACGACGCATTCGCCTCGGGGGGCTCGGCGGGTTACGACCACAAGGTCATGGCCATTACCGCCCGCGGTGCCTGGGAGTCGGTCAAGCGCCACTTCCGCGAGATCGGCAAGGACATCCAGTCCGAGGCCTTCACGGTGGTTGGGGTCGGCGACATGTCGGGCGACGTGTTCGGCAACGGCATGTTGCTGTCCCGACACATCAAGCTGATCGGCGCTTTCAACCATCTGCATATTTTCGTCGATCCCGACCCGGACCCGGATGAAAGTTGGGCCGAACGCAAACGCCTGTTCGAGCTACCGCGCTCGACCTGGAACGACTACGACAAAAGCCTGATCTCCAACGGCGGCGGCATCTTCGATCGCAAAGCCAAGTCGATTCGGGTCTCGCCGGAAATGAAGAAAATGTTCGATTTGAGCGAGGATAGGGTCACCCCACATCGGCTTGTCTCCGCCATGCTCGGGGCCGAGGTGGAGCTGCTCTGGTTCGGCGGCATCGGCACCTACGTCAAGGCGCGCGATGAAAGCCACCAGGACGCCGGCGATCGCGCCAACGACGCGCTGCGCTTGGACGCCACCGAGCTGCACTGCCAGGTGATAGGCGAGGGCGCGAACCTCGGCATGACCCAACGCGCGCGCATCGAGTATGCTCAGACGGGCGGCCGGCTGAATACCGATTCCATCGACAACTCCGCCGGCGTCGATTGCTCGGATCACGAGGTCAACATCAAGATTCTCTTGGGCGAGGTGGAATCCGCCGGCGACATGACCCGCAAGCAGCGTGACGAACTCTTGGTGCGGATGACCGACGAAGTTGCCGAACTGGTGCTGCGCGACAATTATCTGCAAACCCAATCGATCACGGTGTCGAGCACGCTGGGCCCCCATCTTTTGGACCGCATGGCGCGCTACATGCGCGCGTTGGAGAAGGCCGAACAACTGGACCGCGCCATCGAATACCTGCCCGACGACGAGGAAGTCGCCGAGCGCTTCGCCAAGGGCCTGGGCATGACCCGGCCCGAGCTTGCGGTGCTCATGTCCTACGCCAAGATCACGCTCTACGACGAGATTCTGATATCGGATCTGCCGGACGATCCCTATATGCACCGCGAACTGATGCGCTATTTTCCGCAGCCCCTGTGCGCGGCCTTTGCCGGGCAGATCGCCCAACACCGCTTGCATCGCGAGATTATCGCCACCGTGGTGACCAACGAGGTGATCAACCGGGTCGGCGTGACTTTCATCCACGAGGTCAAGGAAAATACCGGTATGTCCTCCGCGGATGTCGTGCGCGCCTACACCATCGGCCGCGAGATCTTCGCCATGGACGAGCTCTTTGACGAAATCGAGACGCTCGACAACAAGGCTCCGGCGCCGCTGCAGTCGGCCATGCTGATCGAGTGCGGCCGGTTGATCGAACGCGGCACCGCCTGGTTCCTGCGCCAGGGGCCGCATCCGCTCGATATCAGCGCTCAGGTCGAGCGCTATGGCGGTCACGTGGCGCGCCTGAGCGATGCCCTCGAAGGCCTGCTTGCCGAGGGCGATCGCAAGCTTCTGGCCGAACAGGCCGCCGCCTTCCGCGAGCAAGGCGCGCCCGAGGAGTTGGCCCGGCGCGTGGGGCGACTGTCGTTCTTGGTGCCGGCCTGTGACATCGTGCGTATCGCTCAGGCGGCCGATCTGGAAGTGCTCGAAGTCGGCCGCGCCTACTTCGCGATCGGCGCGCGCTTTGGCTTCGATTGGCTGCGCCGCGCCGCCGGCCATCTACCCAGCGACAGCGCCTGGGACAAGCTCGCGGTTACCGCCATTGTCGACGACCTCTATGGCAACCAGAGCGAACTAACCACGCGGGTCGTCGACGGATTGACCGACTTGAGCGCCGGTGATGGCGCAATCGAGAATTGGGCCGAAGGGCGCCGGCCTCTGGTCGTGCGCAGCGAGCATCTGCTGGTCGAGCTTCAAGCAAGTGTCAACCCCGACCTCGCCATGCTGGCGGTCGCTAACCGGCAGTTAAGATCGATGGTGAGCGATTAGAGCGGCCGGTTCGCGGTGCTTAGTGATCGTTCAGCCGGGGCGCATGGGTTTCCTGAACCCGCGCCGGCGGCGCGGCATTATCCTGGCTGACCAGGGGCGTCAATTCATGCCGTAGTTTGCGCAGGAAGGCGCGCGCGAAGTCGTCGTAGTCGTTTGCTATCTCGATGAAAGCGCCCGGACCTTGGATTATTTTTTCGCGAAAGTATGTTTCCAGGTCGTAGCATTCGGCGTCGGTGTAGGTGAGGATCGGCAAACCGTTGATCACGATCCCCAGGGCGTTTGCTTTTTGTCGAGGGATCGATGGCGGTACGCCGATATTGTTGCGGCCGTCGCCCGATATATCGACTTTCAACTGGCGGCCCTCAAACCCGTTTGCGGCAATCGATCGAACGCCAAATTCAAGCGCCTCGCCGATCCCGGTGAAGACGCGTTGCGGATCGCGTTCCGCCTGTTCCACCTTGGTGGCAAATGCCGAGACACTGGTCGGATCCGTCAACAGGTGCCACGGAATCATGTATCGCTCGTCGACCACCGAACTCCATTGGAAGAGTGATACGGCGACACCGTTTTGCTGTCCGATGAGGGTGACGATTTCGGGCGTTCGAAAGGCACTCGCAATTCCTGTCATCAAAAGATCGTATTCGAAAGCGTCGATGCTCATCGAGGTATCGACCGCGAGAACGAGTTCGATCGATACCGGAGTTTCGGCCCGCGCGCTTTCGATGTGCGGTGACGCCACGACGGCACAAACGACCACGGCAGCTTTCGAAAGGGACCGCACGAACGAGGTATAATTTTTTTCTGCTTCTTTCACTGTCTACCCGCAATTCCGGTCTGGGCGATAGCCGGGCCGCTGTTTCCGGCGGTCGTATCGGGTCTCGGTCCCGGTCGATCTCCGGGGCGGTTCGCGGTTGTAATCTTTCCGGCCGGATGATCCCATAAGCACCCTTGCACTAGAGGCGGGTTGGGACGGCCATGGCCCCGGAACGCGACATACCCGGCGGGGAACGCGGCGGCGGCTACGGAGCGGACCGCCGCGGCCTAATCGCCTGGTGTTTCTACGACTGGGCCAACTCCGCCTTTCCCACCGTGGTCGTGACCTTCATCTTCGCGGCCTACTTTACCACCACTTTGTCCGAAACGCCGGAGGCGGGAACCGGGCTCTGGGGCTGGGCGCTATCGCTCTCCGGGTTGGCGGTGGCGCTGCTCGCGCCGGTGTTCGGCGCGCTCGCCGATCAGCGGGGTCGGCGCAAACCTTGGATCGGCGGCTTCACCCTGCTCGCGATCCTCTGCGCCGCGGGGCTGTGGTGGGTCGCGCCGGATCCCGGCTTCGCGCTTCTGGCCCTGGTTTTGGTCGGGCTCGGCAACGCCGCATTCGAGCTCGGCCAGGTATTCTATAACGCCATGCTGCCCGACGTTGCCAGCGCGCGCCGCCTGGGCCGGGTGTCGGGTTGGGCCTGGGGCCTGGGTTACGCCGGCGGACTGGTCTGTCTGGCGCTCTGCCTGGTGCTCTTCGTGCGGCCCGAGGTGCCGCTCTTCGGCCTCGACACGGACGCGGCCGAGCAGATTCGCATCATCGGTCCCTTCGTGGCGCTGTGGTTTGCGGTGTTCGCGCTGCCGCTGTTCCTCTACACGCCCGACTCACCCGCCACCGGCGTCCCCGCCGGCCAAGCGGTGCGCCAGGGCCTCGCCACCCTGGTTGCCACCCTGCGCGCGTTGCCGCGTCATGGCCAAGTTGGCCGCTTCCTGCTCGCCCGCATGATTTACACCGACGGGCTCAACACGCTGTTCGCCTTCGGCGGCATCTACGCGGCCGGGACCTTCGGCATGTCCTTCGAGGATATTCTGGTGTTCGGCATCCTGCTTAACGTTGCGGCCGGATTGGGGGCGTTTGGCTTCGGCTGGGTGGACGACCGGCTCGGCGCCAAGCCGACCATCATGGTGGCGTTGGCTGGCCTGTTGGCGGCCGGCGTGTCGATCCTCATGGTCGAGACCCAGGCCTGGTTCATCGCGCTCGGCTGCGTCCTCGGCCTGTTTATCGGCCCGGCCCAGGCGGCCAGCCGCTCGCTAATGGCGCGGCTCGCCCCGCCCGAGCTGCGCGGCGAGCTGTTCGGGCTCTACGCGCTTTCGGGCAAGGCGACCGCCTTCATCGGACCGGCGCTGGTCGGCTGGGTCACGGTCTGGGCCGACAGCCAGCGCGCCGGCATGGCCACGATTCCGATCTTTTTTCTGATCGGCATGATCCTGCTGTGGCCGCTCGAGGACCCGGGTGGGCGGCGCGGCGCCATCGGCCGAGTCGGCGGCGCCGGTTAGTTTTGCCGCCCGCGGGCCCCGAGAATGGCCCAGCGAAACAGGCCGGACACGGCGGTCGCCATGGCGCGGCCCTGCAATCGGCGGCCCTCCGTGACATAGTGGTTGTAGTCCAAATATGGCACTCCCGGGGCCCGATCGGCGCCATAAAGAGAGTCGTTCTCTCCAAGACGAAAGGGCGTGTTTGGCAGGTTGGCGGTCATGGCTGAGCTCCTCATTGGCGTTGGTTCATGCGCTTGTTCCAGAAATAGGATTTGGACTTCAGATTTATAATCACCATAATTAGAACATGATTTATTCCAAACAGGCACAAGTTAGGCCGCATGAACGCACAGGGCTTTGACGGCATTGAGGTGTTCGTGCGCGTGGCGCGGGCGGGCAGCTTCTCCGTGGCCGCGCGCGATCTCGACCAGACCCCCTCGGCGGTCAGCAAGCGGATTGGCCGGCTCGAGGACCGGCTCGGGGCGCGGCTGTTCGACCGGACCACCCGCCGCGTGCGCCTGACCGAAGTCGGGGCGGCGTTTTTTGAGCGCTGCGCCCGTATCGTCTCGGAGATGGAAGAAGCCGAGCGGGCGGTCTCGCAATCGCACGCGGCGCCGCGCGGCACCCTCCGGCTGAACGCCCCCGTCGTGTTCGGCTGCCGGCACGTGGTGCCGCTTCTGGCGGAGTTTCTCACCGCCTATCCCGATGTCCGCATCGATGTCACGTTCAACGACCGATTTGTCGATCTGCTGGAAGAGGGCGTGGACGTTGCGATCCGAATTGGCGAGCTCGCCGATTCCAACCTGATCGCGCGCCGCCTGGCGCCCAACCACCGCGTGGTTTGCGGTGTGCCGGCGTACTTCGAGCGCAACGGGTTTCCGGCGCGGCCGGCGGATCTGACCGAACACAACTGCCTGGTCTATACCTACCGGGCGTCGCGCAACGATTGGAGTTTGGTATGCGCCAACAGGGATCGTGCCAAGGGCCAGGAAGTGGTGCGCGTATCGGGGAATCTCGAAGCCAATAACGCGGAGGCTATTTACGGCGCCTTGCTAGACGGCGTGGGGCTTGGACTCCTGCCGCTGTGGCTTGTGGGCGCGGACTTGCGAACCGGCCGATTGGTACAGGCGTTGCCCGACTACCAAGGAACCGACAGCGCGATCTATGTGGTCTATCCGCCCGGCCGCCATCTCTCGCCCAAGGTGCGCAGCTTCATCGACTTTCTCGCCGAACGCCTGCGCATCGAGTAGACCACTACCGCTGGCTTGCGATTCTAGCGCCCCCTTAATGCCGAAAATGCCGCATGCCGGTGAACACCATCGCCACGCCGGCTTCGTCGGCGGCGGCGATGACGTCGTCGTCGCGGATCGAGCCGCCGGGTTGGATGACCGCGGTGGCGCCGGCCTCGATGGCGGTGATCAGCCCATCGGCGAAGGGGAAGAAGGCGTCCGAGGCGACCACCGAGCCCTGGGTGCCGAGCGCACCCGCGTCCTGTCCTGCCTGCTCGGCCGCGGCGACTGCTTCGCGTGCCTTGAGCGCGGCGATGCGCGCCGAATCCACCCGGCTCATCTGGCCGGCGCCGACGCCCACGGTGGCGCCCGCGCGCACGTAGACGATGGCGTTGGACTTCACGTGTTTGGCCACCCGGAAAGCAAACAGGAGGTCGGCCGTTTCACGGTCGTTGGGGGGGCGTTTGGTGACGACCTTCAGGTTTTGCTCATCGATCCTGCCCGCATCCCGGGTCTGTACCAGGATGCCGCCGGCCAGTGATTTGAAGGTCATGCCCGGCGCCCCCGGGTCGGCCAGCGCGCCGGTTTCCAGCAGGCGCAGGTTTTTCTTTTCGGCCAGCGTGGCGCGCGCCTCGGCCGAATAACCCGGCGCGATCACCACCTCGGCGAAGAGCTTGCCGATCTCGGCCGCGGTCGCCCCGTCGAGCGGCCGGTTGAGGGCGATGATGCCGCCGAAGGCGCTGACCGGATCGCAGGCCAGCGCGCGGGCATAGGCCGCGGCGAGGCTGTCCCCCAAGGCCACGCCACAAGGATTGGCATGCTTGATGATCGCAACCGCCGGGACATCGAAATTCGGCGCCTGGAATTCCGAGACCAGCTCGAAGGCGGCCTCGGTGTCGTTCAGATTGTTGTAGCTGAGCGCCTTGCCCTGGAGTTGCTCGGCGCCCGCGACACCCGCTTGCGCCGGCCCGACCGCGTAGAGCGCCGCCTCCTGGTGCGGGTTCTCGCCATAGCGCAAGATTTGGCGGCGGCGCGCGCCCAGCACGAGACGGTCCGGGAATGTCTCGCCCCGGCGCGCCTGCATCCAGGCCGCGATCGCCGCATCGTAGGCTGCGGTATGGGCGAAGGCGGCGGCCGCCAAACGCCTGCGCAGGTCCAGCGAGGTTGCGCCGTCGTTGGCGGTCATCTCTTCCACGATCGCCGCATAGTCGTCCGGATCGGTGACCACGGTGACGAAGTCGTGGTTCTTGGCCGAGGCACGCAGCATCGCCGGGCCGCCGATGTCGATGTTTTCCACGCAGATGGCTGGGTCGGCGCCCGAGGCGAGCGTCGCCTCGAAGGGATAGAGATTGACCACCACCAGGTCGATGGCGGCGATGCCGTGTTCGTCCATGGCCGCGCGGTCGGCGTCCACGTCGCGGCGCGCCAGGATGCCGCCGTGAATTTTCGGATGCAGGGTCTTGACCCGGCCGTCCATGATCTCGGGAAAGCCGGTGTGGGCGGAGACCTCGGTGACCGCGACCCCGGCTTCCGACAGCGCGCGCGCCGAGCCGCCGGTGGACAGAATCTCGACCCCGCGCGCGGCCAGGAATGTGCCGAGCTGGGCCAGTCCGCGCTTGTCCGAAACCGAAATCAAAGCGCGCCGGACCGGCGTAAGCGCTTCCGCGGACATAGTTGCCTCCCCCAAGGACGAATGGGACGAAGCGGGTTTAGAAACCCGCCTCGAACGCGTCAAGAAATTAGCGCGGTTTGCGGTCGATGCGTTTGATCGCCCACTTTACCTTGACCCCTTGGCGCGTGCAGTGGCCGGACAGCACGACCTGCTGGCCGCGCCGAATTTCGCCCTGACGGCCCAGGTAGATCGAGGGTTCGAGGCCGAGCACCGCGCCGCCGGCGCGCAACCGCCAACCACCGCCCTTGGGTAAGCGCAGGATCGCCGCCGTGCCGTCCTGGGACAGGTTGGCTTGGACGTCGGGGTGCAGGTGAAAGCGGATCGCAAAGGGTGCGGCGCGCGCGCTGCGCCGACAGGGATCGAGCCGGTCCTCGCCGCGCAGGTCTCCGCCATCGGCGGTCAAGTAGAGGCGGCGCCGATGGATCTGGCCAAAGCCGTGGCGGTAGCCGTCGTGCACCACCTCGAGCCAGATCGCGCCGTCGAAGTCCTCGCGCCGGCAGCGGGTCACCTCGGCGCGCCGGCCCAGGCCCGGAACGGTCAGCACCTCCGAGGAATTGGTGTCGCCCAGCACCAGGGTCGAATGGCTCGCGGTGGCGCGTTGGGCCTGGCGCCAGACCGGGTCGTCGGCGCGCGCGCCGCAACTCACGATCAGGCGTTCGCGGCCGATACTGAGTTCGATCGCCGAGGTGCCGGCCTGGGCCACCGAGTCCAGGCCCGGTGGCGGCGGCGTGCCGGCGTCGACCAACACCATGGTGCGGCCGGCGCGCAGGCGCTGGAAGCCGCTCTCCGGTGCGTCGCTGAGCGCGCGCCGCCGGCCGCCGGCGCGCTGCAACACCATGTCGACGCGCCAGCCCTCGTCCTCGTTGGAACCGTTGAACAGCGCCAAGCCGCCGTCGCCATGCTGAAACATGCGCAGCGCCGGAGCCATGCGTTCGATCGCCTCGTGCAGCGCGGCCGGTACGTCGGACTGGCCGCCGTGGCCGGCTCCGCTCTCGTGACGTTCGGCCTTGTGCAAGGTCGCGCGCATATCGATCAGGTCGCGCAGCACCGCCAGGTGGCGCGCCGGGCTGCGTTCGGCATGGCCGCCGTCGGCCAGAATCTGACGCGATAGTTCACGTTCGAGAATGGCCAGGCCGCGGCGCTTCCACGCCGCGCCGCCGGGCAGGCAAGCGCCGGCCGCGATCAGGCCCTTGAGCGCCGCAATCAATTCCCTGCCCGCGAGACCCGCCGGCAACACTCGGTGCAGGTGCTGGGCCTGGCGGGCCATGCTGCGGAATAGGCGGTGGCGGTAGTCGACCGCGGCGCTGGCGGCAAAGAACTCGTAGCAGCCAAGCCAGTTGCCCAGGCGCCGGCCGCCGATCAGCGGGTCCCAGGCCAACGTACTCCAGCGGCCGTGGCTGTCGAGCCAGTTGCCGACCGCCTCGCGCGCCACGCGCCGGGCGCCGTCGCCGCCAACCGCGCGCAGGTCGCGCAGCCAGCCGAAGCCGTGCAACTCGGCGAGCCAGGCGGCCCCGGCCCCGGCCGGAGCCCAAAATGGCGCCGGATTTGTGAGCCGCTGGCCGGCGAGGTCGAACACGCCTTGGACGATCTCCGCGCCGCGCTCGGCATCCCCGGGCCAGGGGTCGGGCGGGGTCGCGGCGATGGCGGTCGGTGCCGCGCCGGTCAGCGAATAACGGTAGATCGGCAGTGCGAAGACCGGCCGTTTGAGATCGTAGCCGAGGCGCGCCAAGGCCAGGCCGCCGGGCAGGTGCGAGAGGTCGCGCAGGCTTCGGGCCAGGGCGCGCGGGCCGCGGCGCGGGGTGGCCTTCGGGAGTTCGGCCGGGTCGCGGGCCGCCATTAGACTCTGCTGCCGGTGCCGCGGATCGGCGTCGGATCCGGCGCGCGCAGGCGGCGAATGTTCTCCGCATAGGCGGTCTGGCCGCCGCGGAAGGTGGCGGAGCCGGCGACCAGGACGTCGGCGCCGGCCGCGATGACCTGGGCCGCGGTGTCCGCGTTGACACCGCCATCGACTTCAAGATCGATGGTTCGCCCGCCTGCGTCGATCATGCGGCGCAGCGCCGCGATCTTATCGAGCGTCGCGGGAATGAAGGCTTGGCCGCCGAAACCCGGATTGACGCTCATGACCAGCACCAAGTCGACGGTGTCGAGCACGGGCTCGATTGCCGTGACCGGGGTCGCCGGATTAAGCGCGATTCCGGCCTGCTTGCCGAGTCCCTTGATCAGTTGGATGGTGCGGTGCAGGTGCGGCCCGGCTTCCGAATGCACGGTGATGATGTCGGCGCCGGCCTCGGCAAAGGCCGGCACGAAGGCGTCGACCGGCGAGATCATCAGGTGCACGTCGAACGTGCGTTCGGAGTGCGGCCGCAACGCCGCGACCACCATGGGCCCGATGGTGACATTGGGCACGAAATGGCCGTCCATGACGTCGACGTGGATGTAGTCCGCCCCGGCGTCGGAGACCGCGCGGACCTCGTCGCCGAGTTTGGCGAAGTCGGCTGAAAGGATCGAGGGCGCGATGCGAATCGCCTGCTGCATGAGCCACTAGGTATCAGCAAGCCGGGAGCGTCGCAAGCGGTGCAACGGCGCGGCCGTGCCTACCGCCGGCGCAGGCGGCAGGCGTAGAAGCCGTCCATGCCGCCCAGCTCGGCCAAGTGGCAGGGCAGGGTCCGCAGATCGCCTTCGGCGCTCAGCCAATCGTCTCGACCGAAAACTTCGTCCGGTTTCACGGGCATGCGCGCCAGCGGCGCGCCGGCGGCGATCAGCGCCGCGATTCGCTCGGGCCCCTCTTCGGGCTGCAGCGAGCAGGTTGCATAGACAAGAATACCACCGGGCGCGAGCGTCTCCACGGCGGCGGCGAGTAGCCGGTCCTGCAGCGCGGTCAGTGCGGCGATATCGTCCGGACCCTTGAGCTGGGCGATGTCCGGATGGCGGCGCAGGGTCCCGGTGCCGCTGCAGGGCGCATCCAGCAGCACCGCGTCCACCGGCGCCGGCGGGCGCCAC
>CAXMQD010000596.1:0-6023 GCA_964194965.1 uncultured Acidimicrobiia bacterium
GCGGCGCGCGAGGACGGCCCGGATCAACGCGTCCTTGGAGCCGAAGTGCTTGTACAGCGTCATCTTGGCGACGCCCGATTCGGCCAGGATGCGGTCGATGCCGGTGGCGTGGTAGCCGTCGCGGTTGAACAGATCGAGCGCAGTGTCGACCAGATGGTCGCGGCGGGTCGAGGCCATGGGTGGATCCTTTATACGAAAAAAGACAGTATTGTCTGTCTAATATAGCAATCGATTCGGCATTCGCAACGCTCGTCTCGCGGTCAAATTCCGGCGAACTAGCGAATCGCCGGCCAGAATGTACGGGCGGAACCGGCCATTTTACGCGGATAATGTTCCGGCGTTCGGACCGCGGGGCGCATCGATCACGAAATTGTGCGGGTATCTTGTAAAACAGACTGATCTGTCTATTTCCATTTCATGGACCCCGAAACTAGCCATCGGACGCCGGGGTCGTTGGAAGAAGGAGGCCGACCCATGTTCCGCCTGACATTCAGTCTCATCATCGCCGGGTTGCTGTGGATTGCCGTCGCACCCCAAGCCGAGGCCCAAACCGTCTGTGGCCCGCGCGCCGAGATCCTCGAGCGTCTCACCCAGGACTTCGCCGAAACCCCGCGGGCCGTCGGCCTGTCCCAGGACGGCGCGCTGGTCGAAGTCATGGTCTCGCCGTCCGGCGGCTGGACCATCCTGGTGACCTATCCCAGGCGGCCGACGTGCGTGGTCGCGACCGGCGAGAGCTGGGAGGCGCTGACGATCCTCGCCGGCCAGCCGGCCTGACCCCGACCCGCCGGGCCGATCCTCCGGGCCGATCCATCGGCACCCACCTGTTTCACCCGCAAAGGAAAGCCACAATGACCCGACTCACAGCCATCAATCCGACCCGGACCGACCGGCACACCAGCGGCCTCGACCGCCGCGGATTCTTGACATCCGGCATCGCCAGTGCCGGCGTCCTCGGCGGCGCCCTCGGGGCCGCGCTCGCGCCGATCCCCGCGGCCGGCCATCAAAGAACCGCCGCCGCGGCGGCCGGGGCCCATCCGACCCTGCACAAGACCGTGAAAGTCGATGGCCTGGATATCTTCTACCGCGAGGCCGGGCCCAAGGACGCGCCGACCATTCTGCTGCTGCACGGCTTCCCGACCTCGTCCCAGATGTTTCGCAACCTGATCCCGGCGCTCGCCGACCGCTTCCACCTGGTGGCGCCGGACTATCCGGGCTTCGGCAATTCCTCGATGCCGTCTGTCGAGGCATTCGACTACAGCTTCGACCGCCTGGCCGATGTGGTGGAAGGGTTCACCGAAACTCTCGGGCTCGACCGCTACAGCCTCTATGTCATGGATTACGGCGCCCCGGTCGGGTTCCGCCTCGCGGTCCGGCACCCCGAACGGGTCCAGGCGCTGATCGTTCAGAACGGCAATGCCTACGACGAGGGCCTGCGCGGTTTCTGGGACCCGTTCCGCACCTACTGGAAGGACCGCAACGCCGAGACCGCCAAGCCGCTCGCCGGGTTCCTCAATCTCGAAGTCACCAAGTGGCAGTACACCCACGGCGTCCGCGATCCGGAGGCGATCAGCCCGGATACCTGGACCGTCGACCAGTACGGTCTCGACCGGCCCGGCAACCGGGAGATCCAGCTGCAGTTGTTCCACGACTACGGCTCGAATCCGGGGCACTATCCGGCGTGGCAGGCCTACTTCCGCGCCCATCAACCGCCGACCCTGGTGGTTTGGGGCAAGAACGATGTCATCTTCCCGGCCGAGGGCGCCGAGCCGTACAAGCGCGACCTGAAAGACCTGGAGTTCCATCTGCTGGATACCGGGCACTTCGCGCTCGAGGAAGACGGCGCGTTCATCGCCGCGCGCATTCGCGCGTTTCTCGAGGCGCGGATCGCCTGAGCGGGCGGGATCTTGAAAGAACAGACAAGTCTGTCAATATTTTCGTACGGAACCGCGCCCACCGGCGTCCCGAACGGCGGCCGCCGGTGGGCGCGGCCGGTGGGCGCAAAAGGAGGAGACCATGATCAGATCCGATTGCCACGGGCGCGACGCCGGGCTGGCCGGGCCGCTGAGCGACCTCGCTTTCATGCTGTCGTGCTACGACGTCTATAGTGCGCCGCCGCCGGTTGGTTGTCCGGAACCCCCTGCCGAGGC
The DNA here is from genome assembly GCA_964194965.1 of uncultured Acidimicrobiia bacterium. GTDB lineage: Bacteria > Pseudomonadota > Alphaproteobacteria > Kiloniellales > J153 > JACZVL01. The sequence goes on from CAXMQD010000596.1 coordinate 2,148, forward strand.
ACCGCGGTTGTCCGGGCGCGCGGGAGACGGGACATGACGGAGCTGGTCAGCGATATCGCCTTCAGCCCGGCGGTCAAGGCCTGGCAGGCGCGGCGCGGCTCGCGCGCCGGTTACGCGCGCATGGCCGAGAAGCGGGACTGGAGCGCTTCCGTCACCCCGGACCTCGCCGCCTTCCTGGCCGAGCGGGATTCCTTCTACCTCGCCACCGCCAGCGCCGACGGCCGGCCCTACATCCAGCATCGCGGCGGCCCGGCGGGGTTCCTGAAGGCCCTCGACGACAAGCACCTCGCCTTCGCCGACTTCGGCGGCAACAAGCAGTACATCAGCGCCGGCAATCTTTCGGAGAACGACCGCGCGTCGATCTTCCTGATGGACTACGCGAACCGCCAGCGCATCAAGCTCTGGGGTCGCGCGCGGATGGTCGAAGACGACGCCGCGCTGCTCGAACGCCTGGCCGATCCCGCATACCGGGCCAAGCCCGAGCGCGCGGTGGTGTTCGAGATCGAGGCCTGGGACGTCAACTGCCCCCAGCACATCGCGCGCCGCTACACCGACGACCAAATCGCCCCCGCCGTCGCCAAACTCCAAGCCCGCATCGACGAGCTGGAGGCGGAGGTGAAGGCGTTGAAGGGCGGGTAGGGGTGGGGTCAGTCGCCGCCTTACCGCTTCCAGCAAACGAATCGGGCGTTCTCGGTACTACCGTAGGCCATCAAGAGAGCTTCATTGTTGACGCCAGGAAAGCGCTTGAATAGGCAATCACTGGCCTCTTCCTCGCCGGTGGCGCCTTGGGGCCAAGTGCAATGCGCCACGCCGGCTTCAAGTACCCACCAAAAATCGGGCAGGTAGGGACCGCCGTCATTCGTGTGGATGACGATAGTCTGAATCGCGTCCCACGCGACGACCTGAACATCGCCATTCGCGTGGCTTACGGAAATCTTATTTTCATCCGTCTGCACGACGTACTTTCGCTCGACGTGCAACGCCTCGGCGCGTTCACGCTGGTTGTTCCGCCACCAGGATTTGGCTTGACTCAGGAAGCCAAGAAGATCGGGCATGCGTCAAAGGTTAACGCGCTGAGTAGATTGCTGCAATGCAACAAGGGCAAGTGTTCTTAGGGTTGTGATGGTGAGAACACGGCAAGGCACGCGCAGGACTCAGAACAGGTTCGAGGCCGTGAGGGTGGCGCCGGAGGCGAGCAGGAGCCAGAGCACCAGGGCGCGGAACTGGCGGTCGTCGAGGCGGCCGTAGCTCTTCAGGCCGAGCCAGACGCCCAGGATCGTGAGCGGCAGGCAGATCAGCGCCAGTTCCAGGACCTGGGCGGTGACCACGCCCCGGACCGCGTAGATACCGAGCGCGAAGCCGAGGACGCCCAGGTTGTAGGGCTGATAGACGCCGCGCTGGGCCTCCTTGGACCAGCCCCGGAGCCCGCACCACAGCGTCGGCAGCGGCCCGGACAGCCCGGCGATGCCGCCCATGATCCCGCCCAGCAGTCCGACCGCGCCGTCCGCTGCGCGCCCGCCCCAGACCACCACCGGCAAACCGCGCAAGGCCAGCATGCCGCCAGCGTAGAGCACCAGGAACACCCCGACGCCGGCGCGGAAGGCCGCGACCTCGACCGAACCCAGCACCGCCACCCCGAGCGGCACGCCCAGGAGCCCGCCGGCCAGGAACGGCTACAGGCGCGCGATCCGGACGCCGCGGCGCAGGGTCGCGGTCGCCTGGAGCTGGCCGGCCACCGAGCAGATCACCACCAGCGGCGCGGCCAGGATCGGCTCGACCGCGTGCAACCAAAAGCCGAGTGCCACCAGCCCGGTGCCGAAGCCGGCCAGGCCGGAGACGAAGCCGGCCACGAGCGCCCCCGCGCCGATGATGAGGATCAGTTCCATGGATAATCAGAGACAGGATAATCGGAGACGGTGCACTATTTGGGTCCGCGGCCAGGCGCCGTCAACACGTACGACGCTTCGAAAATCACAGTATATCCGACATTTTTCGACACGTACGACATCTCGAGAGATGCATGTTTGCCCTCAATACGTACGCTATCTCTAATACGTACGGCGCATCGAAAATTAGTTGTTGGTCCCCATTTCCCCTGCCGTCATCCCTCGACGGTCACGGCATCGTAGAAGCTGACGTAATTCGCCAGCGCGGCGAGTTCGGGGAGCGGCTCGGGGTAATACCAGGCGCCGTTTTCCAGGGTCTCGCCGCCGGCGCGCAGCGTCCAATAGGCGGCCTCGCCCTTCCACGGGCAGCGGGTCCGGTGCGCGCTCGGGGTCAGGTGTTCGCCGCGCAGGTCCGCGGGCGGGAAGTAGATGCGCGGCGGATAACCCGTTTCGCGCAATACCAGGGCCGCGCCGCTGTCGGCGATCACTTCGCCGCCGAACACCGCGCGCAGGTGCTTGCCCGCCGGTTCCAAGGTCATGCGCTCCAGGATCGGTTCGGCGTGGGGATTGGGAGTCTGTGACATGGGGATTCTCTTCAGTCGTGGTGACGAGGCTCCCCTATCCTCACACGTTAAACCGTGATATGCAGTCAAAAATCGCTGAAATCTGGGAGTCATCTTCAGGTAGCTGCAATTTGTACCCGGTTTCATACCCGGTATCAATTTCGCGTTGCAGCTCGCGAATGATCCGCTGCGTGCAGCGGGAGAACAGTTTGGCTTAAAGATATGTAGAGACCAACTGCGCCAGCCCCTCAGCATCCGCTCGGTCCGATTTGTTCAACCGAGCAGAAAGCGCCTTGTGCGCGGCCCGCGCATCGATGCACATCACCGGCGCGCCAAGGCCGGCGAGTTCCCGCGTCAGCCATATGGAAAGCGGCCGCCGCAATTACGCCATGTCTGTTGATCAGCCGATTTCCGGACATCCCCGGGCGGGGTTCAGTAGGACCGTCCTAATCGCCGCGCTCAAGCTAACCAGCGAGACCCCCAGACCCGAGGGTCGGCGAAACGCCCGGTTTCGCGTGATTGGTGGCGGAGCTAAGTGATTCAAATGACTCAGTATTATTGTTTCTTTACTAAGTTCCTGATTCTGCTATGTTTTACGTAGTTTAGTCACAGAACGATGGCAATGCAAAATACGTCACACGCCGTAATGGCTCAGCGAACAGAGGCGCGTGATACCTGGACCGTCAGGGGATCGATACCACCACACCAGGCGGAAAGGCGCTGTTTCAGATGATGGGGGTCTTTGCAGAGTTCGAGCGCGCCATGATACCTGCCTACGATAGCTTTGGGATCATCGACCCCGTCGACGACCGTGTCGCCATCGAGAAAGCAGTGGAACGCGGCTTCAGGGCCATAAAGATCAAGATCGGAGGGGGAGATTTGCGGACGGACGTGGATACAGTCGCTGCCGTAAGGGAGATTATTGGAGAGGAAATCTACTTGATGGTGGATTACAATCAATCACTCACGGTCCCCGAGGCCGTGCGGCGGATCCAGCGACTTGCCGAATACGACCTGCATTGGGTCGAGGAACCAGTGCCCGCCGAGGATCTGACTGGGCACGCGGAGGTACGAGCGTCCAGTCCAACGCCGATACAAACCGGCGAGAATTGGTGGTTCCCTCAAGATATGGCGCGGGCGATAGCTGCCAAGGCCTCCGATTTGGCGATGCCGGACATCATGAAGATCGGCGGTGTAACCGGATGGTTACGCGCGGCCGGGCAAGCCGAAGCGGCATCCCTGCCCCTATCGAGCCATACCTTTATCGAGGCCAGCGCCCACGTCCTCGCGGTGACTCCGACCTGCCATTGGCTGGAGCATCTCGATATCGCAAGCGCTGTGCTCAAGGACCGCGTTGACTTGGATCATGGTTCGGTATCGCCTCGTGGACCGGGCCTCGGCATCCAGTGGAACGAGGATGCCGTCGG
>CAXMQD010000597.1:0-5272 GCA_964194965.1 uncultured Acidimicrobiia bacterium
GCCGACGTTGCGCTCTTCGGGCGGCAGGTCGCTGCCGTCGCCGGCGACCGCCTGGCCGTCGAGCAGCACCCGACCCTGTTGCAGGGGCTCGAGCCCGGCGGCGATCCTGAGTGCCGTGGTCTTGCCGCAACCCGAGGGTCCCAGCAGGCAGACCAGCTCCTCCGGCTCCACCATGAGGTCGAGGTCGTCGGCCGCGACGACATCGCCGTAGGTGTGCGAAACCCGCTCCAGGATGAGCGCGCTCATCGCGGCCTCGATTGGCGCTTTAGCGAATTAAATCGAATCATGCCGCAAGCTATGGCGCGCCGGGCGAGAATTCAACCGGGCCGGTTGCCCAGCGGTTTTGGATACCGCGCCGTCAGGACAGCTCCTGACCGGACGCTTGGGCCGCCTTGGGCGGATTTTCGTCTTGCTCGTCGATCGCGGGCGCGGCCTCTTCGGGACCCGCCACCTCGATATCATCGGTGCCTCGGGACACTGGGGCGTCGTTCTCGTCCTCGGCTTGGTCAACGTCGGGACCGCCTGGAATTAGGTCCTCGCCGAATTCCGCGGCCAGCGGGGTTTCGAGTTCGGCTTCGGTTTCGGCCGCGTCCGGATCGCGCTCTTGGCCGATTTCGCCGGCCGCCGGCAAGTCGCCGCGCGAGCCGAGCGCAGTGATCGCCGGCCGGGTGTCCAGCAGGCCCGCGGCCTTGAGCTCGGCAACGCCCGGCAGTGAATCCAGGCTCTCCAGGCCGAAATGGTCGAGAAAGGCCTCGCTGGTGCCCCAGGTGACCGGGCGTCCCGGTGTCCGGCGCCGGCCCTTGGGCCTGATCCAACCCGCCTCCAGGAGCGTGTCCAGGGTGCCCCGAGACAGCGCGACGCCGCGAATCTCCTCGATCTCGGCTCGGGTCAACGGTTGGTGGTAGGCAATGATGGCCAGTGTCTCCACGGCCGCGCGCGAGGGTTTGCGCACCACCGCCCGCTCGATTTGCATGAGCGGTGCCAGGTCGGGCGCGGTGCGCAGTGCCCAGCGGTTGCCAACCTGGATCAAATTGACGCCGCGATTGGCGTAGAGCGCGGCCAGCTCGGAGAGCAGTTTCTCGGCATCGGCCTCATCGGGCAGATGGCGCCGAATTTGATCGAGGCCCAGCGGTTCGGCGGAGGTGAAGAAAAGCGCCTCGATAAGGCGGAGCTGTTGAAAGCGATCGCTCATGACGGTTCCGATATGTAGTCAGGGGTTGGGCGCAGATAGATCGGCTCGAAAGGACCGTCCTGGCGGATCCGCAATTGCCCTCGGCGGGACATTTCGAGGGTGGCGGAGAGCATCGAGGCGATCGCGGAACGCCACAACAGCCCACCTTGCAGGTCCGGCGGCAGGAAGGTGCTCAGGGTCTGCCAGCCCGGCATGGTGCCGAGCAGGCGGGTCAGGCGGTGCAATGCATCGTCGACCGAGTAAAGATCGGCGGGTTCGATGTGGAGTGTAGTCGCCTGAACCCGGGAGCGGCTGCGGCCATAGGCGCTCAGCAGCTCGTAGAGGCTGATGTCGTAGGTGGTCTCGGCGACCACGCGCAGTGGTGCCGGCTCGCCGCGCGCGAAGACGTCGCGTCCCAGGCGCGGCAGGTCCATGAGGCGCCCGCCGGCGTCCTGCATGGCTTGCAGGCGTTGGAGCTGATACTTGAGCGCGGCAGCCATCTCGGCGCCGCTCGGCTCCTCGCCGTCCTCGGGTTCCGGCAGCAACAGGCGCGACTTGAGATAGGCCAGCCAGGCCGCCATGACCAGGTAATCGGCGGCCAGTTCCAGGCGCAGTTTGCGCGCCCGGCTGACGAAATCCAGGTACTGGTTGGCGAGCGCCAGGATCGAGATCCGGGTCAGGTCGACCTTCTGATCCCGGGCCAGTTGCAACAGCATGTCGATCGGGCCCTCGTAGCCCTCGAGATCGAGCACCAGGGCACCGGAGTCGGCAGCGTCGTGTGCCTCCGGGTCGTCGAAACCGTCGAAATCGTCCGTCTCGCTCACAGCATCACTCGCAGCGTTTCACCGGAGAGCCAATCGAACAGGGGCCACAGCCAACCGATGGGGCGCCAGATCAGCCATTCGGCCACATTCAGGTCCCAGCCGATCCGCCGGCCCAACATGGGCAGCAGAAACACCAGCCCGACAACGATAAATATGCCAAAACGTTCGAGTCGCGCCAGGGGTATCGCGAGCGCGTTGGGCAGCAGCCCGACCGCGACCCGACCGCCGTCGAGCGGCGGCAGCGGCACCATGTTGAAGATCGCCAGAACCAAGTTGATCAGCACGGAATTGAACAGTGTATGAACCAGCCATTGTTGCAAATGGGGGGGCGTTAGGACCGCAAGATTGACGAGAAGCGCCGACGCCACGGCCAGACCCAGGTTCATACCGGGACCCGCGGCCGCAACCAAAATCATGTCGCGGCGCGGGCGGCGCAGGCGATGGAAGGCGACCGGCACCGGTTTGGCCCAGCCGAAGGCGAAGCCCAGCGAGAAGAATAGCAACGCCGGCAGCACGATGGTGCCGATGGGATCGACATGGCGTAGCGGGTTGAAAGTCACCCGGCCACGCTCATAGGCGGTGTCGTCGCCCAGGCGCCAGGCGACAAAACCATGGGCGGCCTCATGCAGCGGAATCGCGACCAGGACCGGCAGGATCCAAACCGAAGCCGCGTAAAGCATGCTGTCGAGGTCCATGTCCATCATGGCGAAGGTCAGCCGCGCGCGTCCAACAGTCGGTCGAGCCGAGCCGCGAGCGCGGCGCCGTCCACGGCTTCGGGCGCCGCCGGCCGGGCCGCCGCCGCGGCCAGGCGCCACGCGGCCTCCGGGCCTATGGGCCCGACCCCACTCATCACCGCCGTCATTTCCTCGGCCTTGCCGTTGCAGTGCAGTGCCAGATCGCAGCCGGCCGCGAGCGCCTTCGAGGCGCGCGCCCCGAAATTGCCGCGCAGTGCCGCCATGGAGAGGTCGTCGGTAACCAGCACGCCGTCGAAGCCGATGGCGCCCCGGATCACCTCCGCGATCACCGCCGGCGACATGGTCGCGGGATTGTCCGGGTCGATCGCTACATAGACCAGGTGCCCGGTCATCGCCCAAGGGGCCCCGGCAAGCGCGGCGAAGGGCCGAAAGTCGCTGACCTCCAGTTCGGCGCGCGGGGTTTCGACGGCCGGCAGTTCGTTGTGGCTGTCGACCCGGGCACGACCGTGACCGGGGATGTGCTTGATGACCGGCAACACGCCGCCGGCTAGCAGGCCATCGCAGAAGGCTTGGCCCAGATCCGCGATCAGCGCCGTGTCGGCGCCGAACGCGCGGTCGCCGATTACGTCGTTGGCGCCGGGCGCCGGCAGATCCAGAACCGGCGCGCAGTCGACCGTGATCCCCAGGTCGAGAAGTTCCGCGGCAAACAGGCGCGCGTTGATCCGCACCGCTTGCTCCGCCAGCGCCCGGTCGCGCCCGGCCAGTAGGCCGAAGCGCGCGGCCGCGGGTGCGGCGCGCCAGTGCGGCGGCTTGAGGCGCGCGACCCGGCCGCCCTCTTGGTCGATGAGGACCGGCGCGTCGGCTCGGCCGATGCATTCCCGCAGGTCGGAAACCAGCGCGCGGATCTGCTCGGGGCTCTCGCAATTGCGCGCGAAGAGAATGAAACCGAGGGGATTAGAATCCGTAAAAAATCCGCGTTCCCAATCGGTTAAAACCAATCCCTCACAACCGAAGATAACGGCGTTTGCGGTCACGGAGCTCAGCGTTTTGTTACCAGGCAATCCTGCCCGCGCGTCTTGAGCGCGTTGCAGAGGTCGCGCGCGCTTGCCCGCTCCGCGAAAAAGCCCGCCCGGACCCGGTAGTAGACGCCGCGATCGCCGAGGTCGGCCTTCTGGATCGACAGTTCACGATTACCCAAGAGTGCCGGATGCGCTTTTTGCAACTTTGTCCAGGCTGGTCGCGCGCGGTCCTGGGATCGAATCGAGATGAGCTGAACCACAAAACCGCCCGTCGTGGCCGCCGGCAAGGCGGCGGCCTGCGGCGCGCCCGGGACCGCGCCCGGGGCCGTAACGACTGGGGCCGCGCCCGGGGCCGTAACGACTGGGGCCGTAACGACTGGGGCCGCGACCTGGGTCGGGGCTTCGCTCGCCGGCGCGGCGGCCGGTGGCGCGGGCGGCGCGGGCGGATCGGGGGCGGGCTGCGCCACCGCGACCTCGGGCGTCACCGGCTCCGGCGCGGCCTCGGGCACGGCCTCGGGCGCGGGCAGCACCGATTCCGGCGTGGCTTCGGGCGCGACTTGAGGAGTGTCGGGTGGCAGGGCCACTTTGGCCGTCGGCGCCTTGACGGTCGGCACCGCCGCGGTTTCGGGCGGCGGCCTCAGAAGCTCTTCGGCCTCGGCGCCGGTCGCTGACGGCAGTGTCTCGATCTGCGGCGGCGCCGGCGTTTCCGGCGGCGGCAGCAGGCGCTCGGCCTGGGGCTTCGCTGGGTCCGGCACCGGGTCGTTCAGCACGGCCACGTCCTGATTGGGTACCTCGATGCCGCCGGGGTCTTCGGGTCGCGACTTGATCGGCGCGGTATCCGCCACAATCACCGGCAGGTCCTCGGTTTCCAACTGCCCCATGCCCCAATCGTAGGCGTACCAAAGGATGCCGGCGAACACAGCGAGGGCCGCCACGAGGGCGATACCGGATCGCACCCTACCGCGCGCCGGCCTGGCGCCATCGTCGAGCAGATCGATCTCGGCATTGGGATCGCCGTAGTAAGCCGCGCCCCGCTGCCCGCCCGCCTCCTCGCCGCGCACTCGTTCGGCCGGATCGCGATCGCCGTACGGGATCTGGTCGTCCGAGCCGGACTGCCGTTTGCCGATGAACAGGGATTGTTTTAACGCCATCATCGCATCTCCTCGACCGGCTCGACGCCCATCACCGCTAGACCCGAGGCGATCACCTGTGCGATCGCCTGGACCAGCGCCAGGCGCGCGGCCGTTAGCTCGGGCTCGTCGTCGAGCAGGAAGCGCAGCCGAGCCTGGTCCCTGCCTTTGGTCCAAAACGCATGAAACGCCGCCGCCAAATCATACAGGTAAAACGCGACCCGGTGCGGCTCGTGCGCTTCGGCGGCTCCCTCCAACAGGCGCGGCCACAGCGCCAAGCGTCTCATCAGATCAAGCTCGCCGGAGTCCGTCAAGCGGGCCAGCGGGCCGGCCGCCAGTGCCTCGGGGTCCTGAGACACCCCAGAGAAGGCCTCTTCCGCGTGGCGCAGCACCGAACGGCAGCGGGCGTGAGCGTACTGAACGTAGAATACCG
>CAXMQD010000598.1:0-1568 GCA_964194965.1 uncultured Acidimicrobiia bacterium
GCAATGAGAGCGCAACCATGACCGCCGCATCCGTCGAAAACTTGATACTGGACGATACCCTGAAGGGAATTCCCGGCGGCGTGGACCCATTTCCCGTCAGCGCGGCCGGAGCACAGCAGTGGAACCTGCTGGCCGAGGACCTGCCACTGCCGTTGGCCATCCTCAAGCGCTCGGCAATGGATCATAACAGCACCTGGATGCGCCGTTTCCTCGACACCAGCGGCGCGGTTCTCGCCCCCCACGGCAAGACCACCATGAGCCCGCAGCTTTTTCACCGTCAAATCGAGGACGGCGCCTGGGGCATCACGCTGGCGACCGTCGACCAAATTCAGGTGGCGCGTCGATTTGGCGTTCAGCGCATCTTGCTGGCCAACCAGTTGGTCGGGAAACAGGCGATCCGTTACATCATGGATACGCTGGGGCAGGACCCGAATTTCGACTTCTATTGCCTGGTCGATTCCGTGGACGGCGTCCGCACCCTGGGTGAATCGGCGCGTGCGGCCGGGCTTCGGCGTCCGCTCCAGGTGCTGTTGGAGGGCGGTGTCGCGAGACGCCGCACCGGCTGCCGCAGCCACGAGGAGGCGATGACCGTCGCCCGTGCGGTGCGGGAATTCGCGCCCTATTTGGCCTTGCGCGGGGTCGAGGGCTTCGAGGGCGTGATTCACGGGTCGACGGAGGCAGAAACCGAAACCTCGATCGCGGCCTTCATCGAATTTCTCTGCGAGATCGCCCGGGGATGCGAGGCCGAAGGGTTGTTCGCCGAGGGGCCAGTCATCCTGAGCGCCGGGGGATCGGCCTTCTACGATATCGTCGCAGGCGTTTTTGCCACGCTGGACCTCGGTCGAGAGACCCTGACGGTCATCCGCTCCGGTTGCTACCTGACCCATGATTCAATCATGTATGCGGCCTATGCGCGACAAATGCTGGCCCGCTGGCCGGAGGCCCGCGATCTGGGTGAGCCGCCCCGCGCCGCGTTGGAAGTTTGGGCTTACGTTCAGTCGCGGCCGGAACCGGGCCGCGCCATCCTGGCCCTGGGCAAGCGTGACTGCAGCTATGACGCCGGCTTGCCGAAGCCGCTCACATGGTATCGCCCTGGCGGGCGTACCGGTCCCGAGGAACTCGTGGGTGGTTGCACCAGCGTCGAAGTGAACGACCAGCATCTGTTCATGGACCTGCCCGATAGCGCGCCTCTCGCCATCGGCGACATGGTCGCTTTCGGCATTTCCCACCCTTGCCTGACTTTCGACAAATGGCAGGTCATTCCCATCGTCGATGACGACTACAACGTCGTTTCGGCGATCCGGACATTTTTTTAGTCGTGCCCGACCGGCAAGAAACAAGAAGGGAACCGACACAGTGAAACGCATGGAGGGTCGGGTCGCCATCGTAACCGGCGCATCACGGGGCATCGGTAAGGGAATCGTCATCTGTCTGGCCGAGGAAGGGGCCGCGGTCTTGTTCACCGACGTGAGCGCGGAGCGTGGCCAGACTTGCGAGCAGGAACTCCGGGCGCGGGGCCTGGAGGTGAGCTTCCTGCTCGCCGATACCTCTTCGGCGACCGACACCGA
>CAXMQD010000599.1:0-15207 GCA_964194965.1 uncultured Acidimicrobiia bacterium
CATGCCGACTACCTGACCAAAGTGCTGCCCGAGGGCGAGATGCGGGTGGTCAGCGGTAAGATCGAGCGCTTCGGCGGCCGCCTGCAGATGTCTCACCCCGATCACATCGGCTCGCTCGATGAGCTGGCTCGGATGAAGAGCGTCGAGCCGGTTTATCCGTTGACCGGGGGCCTCACCCTCAAGCCGTTGGGCAAGGCGATCCGCGCCGCCCTCGACCGCACGCCGGAACCGCCCGAGTGGCTCGACCCGGCGCTGCTGAACCGCGAGGGCTGGCCGGCCTGGCGTGCCGCGCTCGGCACCGCCCACGCGCCCGACGGGCCGGAGGCGCTCTCGCCAATGACCCCGGCGCGGCAGCGCCTGGCCTACGACGAGTTGCTGGCCAATCAACTGGCCCTGGCCCTGATGCGCCACCACCAGCGCGCCCAGCACGGCCGGGGCCTGCGCGGCGACGGGCGGCTCTGCGACAAGGTCATCGCCGCCCTGCCCTTCGAACTGACCGGCTCCCAGCGCCAGTCCTGGGCCGAGATCGCCGCCGACATGGCCAGCGAGGCGCGCATGCTGCGCCTGCTCCAGGGCGACGTCGGCAGCGGCAAGACCGTGGTCGCCTTGCTGGCCATGTTGGGCGCGGTCGAGGCCGGCGCCCAGGCCGCGATCATGGCGCCGACCGAAATTCTGGCGCGCCAGCATTTTCATACCCTGGCGCCGCTCGCCCAGGCGGCGGGCGTCGGTATCGAGCTGCTGACCGGGCGCGACAAGGGCAAAGCCCGGCAGGCGGCCTTGCAACGCCTGGCGAGCGGCGAAACGGCGCTCGCGGTCGGCACCCATGCCCTGTTCCAGCAAGACGTGGGATTCCACGATTTGGCACTCGCGGTTATCGACGAGCAGCACCGCTTCGGCGTGCATCAGCGTCTGACGCTCGCCTCCAAGGGCCGGGCGGTGGATGTGCTGGTGATGACCGCGACTCCGATCCCACGCACGCTCGTGCTGACCTCCTACGGCGACATGGAGGTCTCGCGCCTGACCGAGAAGCCGGCCGGGCGCCAGCCGATCGATACCCGGGCCGTGCCGCTCGAGCGCCTCCACGATGTGGTCGACGGAGTCGCCCGCGCGCTGGACGCCGGCGCCAAAGCCTACTGGGTCTGTCCGTTGGTCGAGGAGTCGGAGTTCAGCGACTTGGCCGCGGCGGAGGCGCGCGCCGCCGAACTTACCCAGCGGTTCGGACCCCGGGTCGGACTGGTGCACGGGCGCATGAAGGGCAAGGACAAGGACGCGGCGATGAAGGCTTTCGCCGAGGGCCCGCTCGCGCTCCTGGTCGCGACCACGGTGATCGAGGTCGGAGTCGACGTGCCGGCCGCCAGCATTATAGTGATCGAGCACGCCGAGCGTTTCGGCCTGGCCCAGTTGCACCAGTTGCGTGGCCGCATCGGCCGCGGCGCGGCGCGTTCGACCTGCCTGCTGGTCTATCAGAGCCCACTGGGCGATACCGCGCGGGCGCGCATCCAAATCCTGCGCGAGACCGATGACGGCTTTCGCATCGCCGAGGAGGACCTGCGGCTTCGGGGCGCCGGCGAACTTCTCGGCACGCGCCAAAGCGGCTTTCCCGAGTTCCGCCTGGCGGACCTAACGGTACATGATGAGCTGTTGTCGGTGGCGCGTGACGATGCGCGTCTGATCCTCGGCACCGATCCGGATTTGGAGGGCCCGCGCGGCGCCGCGTTGCGCGTGTTGCTCTACCTCTTCGAGCGCGATGCGGCGGTCAAGTACTTGCGGTCGGGATGATTGGGCCGTCGCTGGATCCTCGGGTCGAGCCCGAGGGTGACAGGGAAGTTGCGTGGCGACCGGCGGGTTCGGACAGACGCGCTTAGGCGCTCTCGGCAATCTTGGATTCGCCCGCGCCCCGATCGCCTTCCTCCGCGTCCGCCGCCGCATCGCCGGCCGGCGGGGTCACGATACCGCCGGAGACCACCATCTTGATGCCTTCCTCCACGGTCATGCTCAAGGTCTGGATCTCGTCGTGCGGCACGAACAGCAGGAACCCGGAGGTCGGATTGGGAGTCGTGGGCAGGAACACGTTGACCACGTCCTCCGGGGTCCCACGCTGGATTTGGCCTTCGGTCTCGCCGGTGACAAATCCGATCGCCCAGCTTTCCTTGCGCGGATACTGAATCAGGATGACCTGCCGGAAGGCCTTGCTCTGCTCCTTTAACACGGTTTCGATGACCTGTTTGACCGCCGCGTAAACACCGCGGATGACCGGCATGCGGTCGAGCAACCGCTCACCAAGCCCAACCAGATTGCGCCCAACCAATCCGGCGGTCAGGAAGCCGATCGCGACCAGGGTGAAGATGGCGACCAGCACGCCCAGACCCGGCACCGAGAACGGCAGGTAGGTCTCCGGGTTCCACCGTGCCGGGATGAATGGGATGACCTGATTGTCGATCCAGGACACCAGGCCCCAACCGATCCAGATGGTGATGGCGATCGGCGCGGTGACCAGGACGCCGGCGAAGAAATAATTGCGCAGCCGCTTGATCGGGCCGATCGTTTCGGTGCGGTGCTCCTCTTCGGGTTTTGCCACAGGCGGTCGTTGCCGCGCCGCGGCCGCCTCCATGAACTCCGCGGCCTCCTCCGCGCTGCGTTGGCGCGGCATCACGATACCGCCCGAAATCACCAGCTTGATGCCCTCTTCCACGGTCATGTCGAGGCGGTGGATATCGCGATCGGGGATGAACAAGAGGAATCCGGTGGTCGGATTGGGGGTCGCTGGAACGAACACGTTGTAGACCGTCTCGGCGGTGAGTTGCTGGACCTCGCCAACGGTTTGCCCGGTAATGAAGCCGACCGCCCAGATGCCGCGGCTAGGGTATTCGATCAGCACGACTTCGTTGAACGCGGTCGACTGCTGGGACAGCACGGTCTCGAAGACCTGTTTGGTCCAACTGTAGATGCTGCGCGCAACTGGCACTTTCGCGACCAGGCGCTCGCCCAGGCGCACGAGGACGCGACCCGCGATGCCGGTGGCAATGAAACCGGCCACGGTCAAAAACACCACCGCGACCACGAGGCCCAGGCCGGGCACGGAGAACGGCAAGTAGGTCTCCGGATTCCAATTCGGCGGCAACAATGGCGTGAAGGTGTCGTCGATGAAGGCGATTACCTTCCAGGCCAGCAAAAATGTGATGCCAACCGGCGCGGCGACCAAGACGCCGGCCAGGAAGTAATTGCGCAGGCGCGCGACCGGACCCGGCCTGACCGGTCGTTTGGTTCGGGCCGGTTTGGCGCCTCCCTGGGACCGGCTCTTAGTCGCGTTCTCGTTCACGGCGCGGATTTCCTGAATTTCGGCGTGGGCGGCCCCACTATAGGGGCCTGCCCCCAGCTTGCCACTGTTCCCTTAAGGATTTCGCGCCGCTAGAGGAAATTCAGCAACTCGGCCACTGTCTCCGTGGGCGCCTCCTCGGCCAGGAAATGACCGCAGGGCAGCGCCTTGCCGCGCAAATCCCGGACCCGTTCGCGCCAGATTTCGAGCACCGGATAGCTGCGTTCGATCACGCCCTTGGCGCCCCAGAGCGCGAGCACCGGGCAAGCGAGCTTGCGGCCGAGATCGGCGCGGTCGTGCTCAAGGTCGATGCCTGCCGCGGCCCGGTAGTCCTCGCAAGTCGCATGGATGGTCGCCGGGTCGCGAAAACAGCGCTTATATTCGGCCAGCGCGGCCGCGGTGAAGGCTCCAGGATTCTGGCTCCATTTGCCGATCTTCTTCTCCAGGTAAAAGTCGGGGTCGGCGCCGATCAGGCGTTCCGGCAGATCGTAGGGCTGGATCAGGAAGAACCAGTGGTAGTAGGCGCTGGCGAAGGCCATGTCGGTGCGCTCGTACATGGCCAGCGTGGGCGCGATGTCGAGCAGCGCCAATTTGCTCACCCGCTCGGGATGGTCGAGGGCCAGGCGGTGGCCGACCCGGGCGCCGCGGTCGTGGCCGGCCACCGCGAAGCTGTCGAAACCAAGCGCGGTCATGACCTCGACCTGGTCTTGGGCCATGGCGCGCTTGGAATAGGCCTCGTGATTGTCGCCGCCGGGCGGCTTGGCGCTGTCGCCGTAACCACGCAGGTCGGTCAGCACCACGGTGAAGCGCTCGGCCAGGGCCGGCGCGATTTTGTGCCACATGACGTGAGTCTGAGGGTAGCCGTGGAGCAGCAACAACGGCGGCCCCTCGCCCGCCCGGCGCAGATTGATCTCGGCGCCGGTCGTTGTGATGCGGTCCTGTTGGAAGCCATCGAGCACGGGAAATTGATCCTCCGTTTCGCGGTTTTGGAGTTAGACTGGTTGCTTCCAGTCTACCGTAAATCCAGAGAGCGCGCCTCATGCCGAGTCCGGTCCGCCTGATTTCGCTCGCCACTGCCGTGCCGCCCTTCGTGTTGGGCCAGGAAGAGGTCATGGCCGAGGCCTCGGCGTTGTTCCGGGGCCGGAGCGAGGAGATCGCGCGCCTAATGCCGGTTTACGACAACGCCGGCATCGAGACTCGCTATTCCTGCGTGCCGATCGATTGGTACCGGACGGCAGTGGGCTGGAAGGAGCGGAATGCGCTCTTCGTCGATCACGCGGTCGAACTTTTGCGCCGTGCCGCGCAAGACTGCCTGGATCGTGCCGATGTTCCGGCGCAGCGAATCGACAGCATCGTCGTGGTTTCGACCTCGGGGATCGCGACGCCGAGCCTGGACGCGCGCCTGATGGAAGTATTGCCGTTCCGCCGCGACGTGCAGCGGCTGCCGATCTTCGGGCTCGGGTGCGCCGGCGGGGTGCTGGGCCTGGCCCGTGCCGCGGCCATGGCACGCGCGGCACCGGGCAGCCGGGTGCTGTTCCTGGTGGCCGAGCTCTGCGGCCTGACTTTCCGCAACAGCGACGCCTCGAAGAGCAACATCATCGCCACCGCGCTGTTCGGCGACGGCGCGGCGGCGGCGCTGATCGCCTGCGACCGCGCGGCGCCGGGCCCGGAGATCGCCGGCTGGGGCGAATACACCTGGCCCGACACCCTCGACGTCATGGGTTGGCGCGTCGAGGAAGACGGCTTCGGCGTGCAGTTTTCACGGGCCATCCCCACCATCGTTCGCGAACGCTACGGTGCGGCGGTCGACGGTTTCTTGGCCCGCCAAGGCTTGGGGCGCCCAGAGTCGGGTTTGGGGGACCTGGACGGCACCCTGTGCCATCCGGGCGGGGCCAAGGTGTTGGATGCGCTCGAGGCCGTCTTCGGCCTGGCGCCGGGCGCCATGATCGACGCCCGCGCGGTGCTGCGCGACTACGGCAACATGTCCGGCGCCACGGCGCTGTTCGTGGTCGAACGCGCACTTGCGCGCGGCTTACGCGGCCGTCACTTGGTGTCTTCGTTGGGGCCCGGATTCACGGCCGGCTTTTTGCTCTTGGAGGCGTGAATCGTGATCGGCCCGCCACAGATCGCGGCGCTGTTGGTAGCGGCGCAGCGCCTGGGCGAACTGACCTACGCGCGGCGCAATACGAAACGCCTATTGGCCGCGGGCGGGGTCGAGCACGGCGTCGGCCACTATCCCTTGATCGTCGCCCTGCACGGCGGCTGGCTGGCGGCGCTGTTTTGGTTCGTGCCGGTCGCCGCGCCGGCCGGCTGGGGATGGCTCGGGTTCTACGGCCTGTTGCAACTCGGCCGGCTCTGGATCATGGCCAGCCTCGGCGCGCGCTGGACCACCCGGGTCATTGCCCTGCCAGGTGCGCCGCGGGTCCGGCGCGGCCCCTACCGTTTCCTGCGTCACCCGAACTATCTCGTGGTCGCGCTGGAGATCCCGGTGCTGCCGCTCGCCTTCGGCGCCTGGCAGATAGCGCTCGGTTTCGGGCTGGCAAATCTGGCGCTGCTGGCCCACCGCATCCGCATCGAAGAGCGGGCGCTGAGGGAGTAATTTTAGGACCCTGGGTCCCCAAGATAGCCCAGAGACCGCTCCAGGTTCGCCCGGGCCCGGCTTTCGTATTTCTGTCGGAAGAAATCCGTCGAATAGATGGACGGCCGGTCCAGGAAACTCCGAAGAATCGCGCTTCTTGCCGATCGATACCGGTCCTGCGGCACGAAGTGATATTCGTTGCGGATGTTGGTTTCGTATTCGTCGAACGCGGCCCTCGGGCGACCGAGGATCGATAGGTCGATGTCCACCAGCAGCCGCGCATCGCCGCCCTCCGGCGCCCCATGGTGCTGGGTCGCCAGGACGAGATCGTAGACCTTCCGCCCGAATGCCTCGGGCAGGCCCGCCTCCTTCGCGGTTCGCCGGCAAAGTTCGGCGCTACTCCGTTCGTTGTCCTTGGCTTTCGGGTCGTAGATCGCGTCGTGGAACCAAAGCGCCATTTCGACTTGGTTCGGTTGTTCCGCCAAGTGCCGCGCATCCTCGAGTTCGTCGAGGCAATGGGAGAGGTGGTTCAGGGTGTGGTAGGCGCGGTGGCGCTCGGAATACAGATCCGCTAAAAGTTCATATACCGGACCCGGGTCTCCGTCGGCCCCTAGGTTCTCCCAGAACCGCGACCATCGTTCCAGTTCGGACATCGCCTCTTGCCCCGATCGGATCAGAATTCGGTGGACCCGGAGCTTATCCCCGGGCCCCAGGTGTCCGGGAGCGTGAAGCCTTCCGGGAAAGGATCGTCCGGGTCGCAGCCGAACTCGTGGGTCGCGAAGATCCAGCCGCGGCCGGTCAGGCGCGGCACCACCGCCCGGATGGCGCCGTTGGCCGCGGACGCAGAGACACCGACCAGCTTCAATTGCCGCTCCCCCTGGTTCGCGCAGCAATGGTCCGGCTCGCGCCGAACCGCAGGTTGGGAATCATGCCGTATCGGGACTGGGCGCACAACCGGGCGCACAACCGGGCGCACAACTGGGCGCACAACCGGGCGCCGGGAGAACGTGCCGGATATCGCGGGGCCCGGTCACGGAGGCATGGTGCGGCTGAGAGGACTCGAACCTCCACTCCCTTGCGAGAACTAGCACCTGAAGCTAGCGCGTCTACCAATTCCGCCACAGCCGCGTGGCACCATGCCTGGGCCCGTGATATATCGGGCCGATCCGTTGGTCCGCAAGGGTTCGTGGTGCGGCTGAGAGGACTTGAACCTCCACGGGGTCTCCCCCACAGCGCCCTCAACGCTGCGCGTCTACCAGTTCCGCCACAGCCGCCCGCTCGAACTCCGCCGGACCTTCCGGCACGGAGCCGGTTTTATAGCGCGCCGCCCCCAAAGGGCAATTAAATTCTGCCAATCCGGGAGCCGAATGGGAGGTTTGGCGGGGTTTTACGGCCGGGCCGCGGGCACTATGCTGGGTGGGTATGTCGAGGCCGGCAGCAAAATACGGATATGCCAAGCCATGGGTAATGACATGGATATCGATCTTGATTCAGCTCGAGTGGCCCTAGCCGCGCGGCGCCAAGAGCTGCTGCGCTTGGCGGCCTCGACCGCCGAGGCGCGGCGGCCGGTCGAACTCGATCAGAGCCGGGTCGGGCGCCTCTCGCGCATGGACGCCCTGCAATCCCAGGCGATGTCGGTGGAGACCGATCGCCGCCGCAAGGTCGAGTTACAGCAGATCGCGGCGGCGTTGAGTCGCATCGAGGACGGCGACTACGGCTACTGTGTCAACTGTGGAGAGGCGATTGGCAGCAAGCGCCTGGCTCTGAACCCCACCACGCCGGTCTGCATCGATTGCGCCCAGCTTTCAGGCCGTTAGCCTCGATCGCGGATTCGGACCGGTTCTCGAAATTAACCCTGGCGCCAAACTTGGCTCGACTTGCAGCGCTTGCAGATGCGGTTGTACGGGCCGGCGGAGGCGAAGGTCTCGCCGCACAACAAGCAGCGGCGCAGACGCACCGGGTCCTTGCCGTTATCGGTCTCGGGCTCGATTTTGGTCTTGGTTTTTTCGGACACGGAACATCGGCCTCCAACCTCCTAGGTTGGGCACGATGCTGTCGAAAGCTTGTCCGGATTGGGGCAATCCTGGGATCGTAACTCCGGTTTGCGGTCCAGTAGGTCTTTATCGAAACGCGATCAAGGGTCTTGGGTATGGGGCTGCCATTGTAGCGCCAGGCGCTGGGCCTCGTTGAGCTGCCAGGCGCTCATGCCGCGGGCCAGGGCGTCGCGGTAGCCGGCCGCTTCGCTGCGTGCCTTGCCCGGCTGAAAACGCGCGGCGGCGAGATTGTACCACTTGTGTGCCTGCACCAAATCGACCGCCAGGCCCCCGCCGCCGCCTTGGTAGATTTTGCCGAGCGCCAGTTGCGAATCCGGGTAGCCTTGCTCGGCGGCCAATAGATACCACTTGGCCGCTTCGATGTAACTCTGGGGGACGCCCCGGCCGCGCGCGTACATGTTGCCGAGATAGTACTGCGCCACCGCCAGCCCCTGCCCCGCCGCCAACCGCCAATACCGAATCGCCTCGGTGTCGTTCTTGGGCACGCCCCGGCCGTTGGCATACATGTAAGCCAAATTGTGCTGCGCGTCCGGCTGATCCTGCGCCGCCGCCAGTTCCCACCAGCGCACCGCCTCGCCGTAATCCTGGCGCACGCCGAGTCCCTTTTCGTAGAGCACGCCCAAATTGCTCTGCGCCGTCGGCACGCCCTGAGTGGCGGCCTTGGTCCACCACGCCGCGGCCTGCGCGTCGTCCTGCGCGACCCCGAGACCTTGCGAATAGAGGTAGCCGAGATTGGTCTGTGCCTCGGCATCGCCTTGTTCGGCCGCCTGGCGCCACCAGGCGGCGGCCTGGACGTAATCCTGGGGCACCCCGA
This sequence comes from uncultured Acidimicrobiia bacterium, assembly GCA_964194965.1. Lineage (GTDB taxonomy): Bacteria > Pseudomonadota > Alphaproteobacteria > Kiloniellales > J153 > JACZVL01. The sequence continues at coordinate 8,763 of CAXMQD010000599.1, forward strand.
GGCCGCGCTGGTACAGCGCACCCAGGGTCGTTTGAGCGCCGACATCGCCCTGGGCGGCCGCCTTGCGCCACCAGATCGAAGCCTCGGCATAGCTTTGTTCGACGCCCAGGCCCTTTTCGTAGTGGGCGCCCAACCGGGTCTGGGCCTTGATGTGACCCTGGTTGCCGGCACGGCGATACCTATCGGCGGCGGCGGCGAAATCCTGTGGCACCCCCACGCCCTCGGCATAATATTCGGCCAGCTCGAATTGGGCCTCGATGTGGCCCTGTTCGCCGGCCAGACGGTACAGCCTGGCGGCCTCTGCTGGATCCTTCTCGACGCCCTCGCCCTCGGCGTAGAGCCGCGCCAGGCGGTACTGCGCCCGCATGTCGCCGTTTTCCGCGAGCGGGGTCCATATTTCAATCGCCGCGCCTAGATCGACGCGACTGGCTGCTTCCACGCCGGCCTCGAAAGTCGGGGTCGGGGTCTGGGTCGGGGTCTGGCAGGCCATCAGGCTGGCGGCCATCACGATCGCGAAACATGCTGGAAGACGAGGAATCATGGTCTATTACCCAAAAATTCGAGCCTTAAATCCCGGCGCGAGTCGGCGTTGTTATAGGCCCGCCGGGGTCACGGGGGCAACATCCGGGGCTGGGCAGGCATCTAGATAAGCCCGCGAACCCCACCCCCAGGGTCTGCTTCGAGTTCGCGCAGGTGGCGACTTTTTCTTGAGAGAATTGTCCGCTGGGGTATAATTCGGGGCCTTATGAAGAGTTACCGGGACGAGTAACTGGTGGGGGCAGGAATGTTGCTGGCGCAGCTTTTCCAGGCCGTCGTCAAACGCGGCCAACTGACCGTCATAGACGCTAGGGGCCAAATACGGCTTTTCGGCGACCCCGAAAGCGGCCCTAGGGTGACGATCCGGCTGCATGATCGCCGCCTGCACTGGCGGATTCCACTCAATCCGCGGCTGGCAGTCGGCGAGGCCTACATGGATGGGACCCTGACCATGGAAGGCGGCACGCTCTACGATTTTCTCGATCTCATCGGACTCAATCTCGGCAATCGATCGATTAATGCTTGGGATCGTTGGATCGGTCGCATGACGATGCTGTGGCGTGGCGTGCAACAGGCCAATCCGCTCGGCACAGCCCAGCAGCACGTCGCCCATCATTACGACCTATCGGGAGATCTTTACGACCTGTTCCTCGATGACGACAGGCAATACTCCTGCGCGTACTTCGCCACCGCCGGCGCATCGCTCGACGAGGCGCAGGAAGCCAAAAAACGGCATATCGCCGCCAAGTTATGCTTGGAGCCGGGCCACAAGGTGCTCGATATCGGCTCGGGATGGGGCGGATTGGGCCTCTATCTGGCGCGCAATGCCGATGTCGAAGTGGCCGGCGTGACCTTGTCCGTCGAGCAACACAAGCTATCGCAGAAACGCGCGCGGGCGGCGGGACTCGACGACCGGGTCGGGTTCCATCTGCGCGACTACCGGGAGGAATCAGGAACCTACGACCGCATCGTTTCGGTTGGCATGTTCGAGCACGTCGGCGCACCGCATTATCAGGAATACTTCGACAAGCTCTCGAGCTTGCTCCGGGACGACGGCGTGGCGCTGCTCCACACGATCGCCGATCAGGGTGTGCCCACGTATTGCAACCCTTGGATTCGCAAATACATTTTCCCAGGCGGATACTGCCCGTCGCTGTCGGAGATCCTCCCGGCGATCGAACGCGCCGGTCTCTGGGTGACCGACATCGAAATCTTGCGCCTGCACTACGCCGAGACCCTGCATCACTGGCGCAATCGATTTATGGCCAACCAGCACCGAGTAATCGAGGTTTATGACGAGCGGTTCTGTCGTATGTGGGATTTTTATTTGGCCAGCAGCGAGGTCGCGTTCCGTCGCATGGGCATGATGGTGGCGCAGATTCAACTGACCAAATCAATCGACGCGGTGCCGCTGACCCGGAACTACGTGAATCGCTGGGAACAGGCTCACGAGCCGGCCGACGCGGCCCCAGGCCGGCGGCTGAAATCAGTTGGCTGAACGCGCCTGGAAATCCGAGTCGCCGATGAATTCCCGGATGCGGCCGGTGTTTGCCGTCGCTATCCTGGTGGTGGCGAGTCTATCGGCCGCCCCGGTTTGGGCCGGGGGCGACGCCGCGGCCGGTCGCAAAATATCCGAAACCCACTGCGCGCGCTGCCATGTGATTGGCGATTTCAATCCCATGGGCGGCATCGGCTCGACGCCATCATTTCAACTGCTGGCCAAGCGCGGCGATTGGCGGGAGCGTTTCGAAACCTTTTTCGAACGCCGGCCGCATCCGGTTTTCGTGCGCGTGCCCGACGTAGCCCGTTGGACCGAGCTGCCGTCCCACGTCACGGAGTTCGAGGTGACGCCAGCGAACATCGACGACATCGTCGCCTTCGTCGAGACCCTAATGCCTAAGTGACGGTGGAAATTCGGGCCGATATCGAAAAATTGAAATGCGCTAAATGGCCCAGCCCGCCAAATGAAAATTGTTGGCAATCAGCAGTACGTAACCCACGCTGACCACGGCGCCGGTCGCCAACATGCGCCTGGAGGGAATCCATAACACCAGATAGGCGAGTGCCAGGTGGAAGGCCATCTTCGGAATCGACCACCAGAATCCCAAATCCCCTTGAATCGAACGCAATAGCGGATTGCCCTCGAGTTGACCCACGGCCAGCGCCGCGTTGGTCGAAACCAGGTCGAGGCCGCCCATGATGACAACGGCAAGGGCCAGGACTCGGCCCCAGCTCCGGAGCCGTTTGTTGTTCCGTGATTTTTGGGCGATACGCTTCGCCAGATCCATTCGCATGCCATCCCTCAATTTTTATAAAAAATTTATTATATTAACTATAACCATCAAGCATGTGATATTCCACCAATAAATCCCCGCAGCTTTGACGAGAAAATAAGCGCCGAAACGGTATCCGCTAGCAGTTCTTACCGTTTTTTACTTAATAAGATTATGTTTTCTTTCTAACTTATTGTTATAACCTAATTTTCTGTCAATTCTTTTGAGGTCATTTCGAGAGAATCGGGTCAAACGAAAGGAATAAACCCAGATCAAAATCAAATAATTATTCCGGATATCAAATGGTTGATGAGGGCTTCCGATAGAATCATATGGAAATTTCCGATACGTGAGGGAACGCCGCTGATTGCATCGAATCGGTCCAATGCGAGATGCCTCCGCTGCGTGGTTCGTTACGTCACACCGACAATGGGTGGGGCACGCCTTGACGACCGCCTTAAATCGGCCGATCGGCGCCAAGCCGGAGGCCATTCCAGAAAGGGGTGACATGACCAAAACAATTCATCTTCTGCGCCACGCCCAGTCTGCCTTTAACGAGGTTCACACCGACGGCGGTCCCGATCCCATGTTATACGATGCCCCGCTCTCGGCGCTCGGCCACGAGCAAGTCACCGAGGCACGCGCGGCGTTCAAGGACTTGCGCTTCGGCGTCATCATCGTCTCGCCGCTGACCCGCGCGCTTCAAACCGCGACCGGCATTTTTGGCGGACACGATGTGCCGATGGAAGTAGAGGCCTTGCATCGGGAATATCTGGAAAGCAGCTGCGACATCGGCCGGCATCCGCGGGTCCTGTCCGAGGATTTTCCGGGGCTCGCATTCGACCATCTCGACGCGGCGTGGTGGTACTCGGAATCCGAAGATCACAATCACATCGAATCGCCGGTTATCGTCCAGGAGCCGATGGCGAGTTTCTTCGATAGGGTCGAGGCATTTCGCGCCGATTTGCTGGCGCGGCCCGAAGAACGGGTTTTGGTCGTCGGTCACGCGACCTTTTTTCGCCAATTTTCGGGCGGCAAGAGGTTCGCGAACTGCGAGCTGGCGGCAGTGGATATCTAGTAGTTGAGGTGGCCCGCTGCCCTAGGTCGATGGGCTGCATGTTGTCGCTCCCCGCATCCAGATGGAAACGGTCGCGCCGATACCCAAGGGGACGGGGGTGGTTTGGCGGTCGCGCCGCGCCGCCACATAGTCGGTACTCTGGACGGTGATTTGGCCGCTAAAAACCGGCCCAATTCCAAATAAAAGAGGTTAGCATAATGTGCTAACCTCTTGTTTTTTAGTGGTGAGCCCGACAGGGTTCGAACCTGTGACAACCTGATTAAAAGTCAGGTGCTCTACCAACTGAGCTACGGGCCCGTCTGTGTGACTGTCGCGCCGAGCTTGGCATCCCGGCGCCGCTTTCGCGGGCGCGGGCGAACATAGGGCGGGGTTTGTGCCTGGTCAAGCCGCGCGGCCCAGGCCAAGCCCCCGGCCAAGCCCCCGGCCAAGCTCCCCGACACGCGTCCAAGCTGGCGTTCCTAAACCTCGCGAAGTTGGCGATCCGGCCCCGCCTCCGCGCGTGCCTTCGCGAAGCGGTCCCGCAACGCCTTGGCGACGGCCGGGCTGACGAAGCCGGAGACGTCGCCATCCAGGCGCGCGATCTCCTTGACCAGGCGCGAGGCGACGAACTGCTGGCGCTCGGCGGCGCTCAGGAACACGGTCTCGATTTCGGGATCGAGACGCGCGTTCATGGTCGCCATCTGGAATTCGTACTCGAAGTCCGAGACCGCGCGTAACCCCCGGATCAGCATGGTCGCGCCGCATTGGCGCGCGAAATGGATCAGCAGGTTGTCGAAGGCGCGGACCTCGATCACGCGGCCGCCATCATTACGATCTGAGGCGCGTAGCGGTTCGATTTCTGCCTCGACCATGGCGACCCGTTCCTCGGCGCTGAACAGCGGCCCCTTGGCCTCGTTGCCGGCGACCCCCACCACCAGCCGGTCGGCCAGCGCCGCCGCGCGCTGGATGATATCCAAGTGCCCCTTGGTGATCGGGTCGAAGGTGCCGGGGTAAACCCCGACGCGCAGCTTCGCCATGTCCGCCTCACTCTCCATTCCAGGCTTCAATCCGCGGAACCCGGCTTGTCGTCGCCGCTATCTCCATTGGCCCCGCCGGCCTCATTGGCCCCGTCTACCTCATTGGCCCCGTCTACCTCGCCGTTCCCTTTTGCGTCGCCATTATCATGGGCTGCGCCCTCTTCATCGGACTCGCCGTTACCGTTGGCCTCGCCATCGTCGGGCAGCCGGGCGACCGAGACCACACGCTCGTTCTCGGCGACGTCGAACAGGCGCACGCCGCGGGTCGAACGGCCGGCGATGCGTATGTCGTGGACCGGGCAGCGGATCAATTTTCCCGCATCGGTAACCAGCACCAACTGATCGCCGGGTTTGACTGGGAAGGCGCCGACCACGCGCGGCCGCCGACCGCCGTGGCGAGAGAGATCCATGTTGCCGATGCCTTGCCCACCGCGCCGGGTAATCCGGTATTCGTAGGCGGAGGTGCGCTTGCCAAGCCCATCCTGGGCCACCGAAAGAATGAATTGCTCGCCGGCATCGAGTTCGGCCAGGCGCGCCTCGGGCAGGTCAACGCTGAACTCCTGGGGTCCGCTAGACGCCTCGGTCTCCTCGCCATTGTCGCTTCGGCGCTTGGCCGCGGCGTAGCGCAGATAGGCGTCACGGGCCTCCGTCGCCAGCTCCGCGTGGCGCAGAATGGTCATGGAGATGACCTCGTCGTCATTGGACAGGAGCCGGATACCGCGCACGCCGGTGGAGGTGCGTCCCGAGAACACGCGCACGTCGGTGACCGGAAAGCGGATGCACTTGCCCCGGGCGGTCGCAAGCAGGATGTCGTCGTCCTCGCTGCACACCCGTACCGCGACCAGATGGCCATCGGGTTCCTCGAGCTTCATGGCGATCTTGCCGTTGGCCATGATCCGAGTGAAGTCGGACAGGCGGTTGCGCCGAACGCCGCCGCGCGAGGTGGCGAAGGCGACGTACATCCCGGCCCATGTCGCCTCGTCCTCCGGCAACGGCATGGCCGTAGTGATGGTCTCGCCCTGTTGCAGCGGCAACATATTGATCAGCGCCTTGCCGCGCGCCTGCGGCGAACCGAGCGGCAGGCGGTAGACCTTGAGCTTGTAGACCATGCCGCGCGACGAGAAGAACAGCAACGGGGTGTGGGTGTTGCAGACGAAAACCTTGTTGACGAAGTCCTCGCCCCGGGTCGCCATGCCCGCGCGCCCCTTGCCGCCGCGCCGCTGGGCGCGGTAGGCGCTTACGGGAACCCGTTTGATGTAGCCGCCGTGGCTGACGGTCACCACCATGTCCTCGCGCTGGATCAGATCCTCGTCGTCATGATCGAAGCCGCTGTCCTCGATCTTGGTGCGCCGCGGGGTGGCGAAACGCTCCTTCATATCGTCGAGCTCGGCGCGCAGAATCGACATCAGACGGTCCCGGGAATCGAGGATTTCCAGATAGTCCTTGATGCGCACCGCCAGCGCTTCCAGCTCCTCGGCGATCTTGTCGCGCTCTAGCCCGGTCAGGCGCTGCAGGCGCAGTTCCAGGATCGCGCGCGCTTG
>CAXMQD010000600.1:0-12135 GCA_964194965.1 uncultured Acidimicrobiia bacterium
GCCCTTCGCGCCGCCGCCCGCCCGGCGCCACTCGGTCACCACCAGGGCCTCGCGGAACATCGGCAGCTGGGCGCGCAGGTGGCACCGGGCGTCGAGCACGAAGGAGCCGCCGTCGAACACCAGTTCGTCTTGGCCGCCGACCTGATTGACGTAAACGATCGGCAGGCCGGTTTCGGTGACCCGCCGCACGGCATGCTGGATACGCTGCTCCGCCTTGTCGCGCTCGTAGGGGCTGCCGTTGGGCACGATCAAGATCTCGGCGCCGGATTCGACCAGGCACTCGGGCACTTCCGGCGTCCACAGGTCCTCGCACACCGGCACTCCCAGGCGCACGCCGCGAAAGTTGAGCGGCCCCGGCGGCGGGCCCGGCTTGAACACCCGGACCTCGTCGAACACGCCGTAGTTGGGCAGTTCCCGTTTATCGCGGCGGCCGACGATCTCGCCGTCGTCGAGCAGAAATACCGAATTGGTGACATGGTGGCGCAGCGGCCCGGCGGCCTCGTCCTGCTCGAGCCAGGGCGCACCGACGATCAGCCCGGGGCCGCCGTCGGCGGTGTCCCGGGCCAGGGTCTCGATCGCGCCGCGCGCGCGCGCCAGGAACGCGGGCTTGAGCACCAAATCCTCCGGCGGATAGGCGGTCACGCTCAATTCGGTGGTGACCACCAGATCGGCGCCCAGAGCCGCGGCCTCGTCCCGGCACCGGCGGATCAGCGCCAGATTGGCGTCGATATCGCCCACGGTCGGGTTGATCTGGGCCAGCGCGATCTTCAGGGTTTCGGTCATGCCCGGATATTTACCGCCCTGGCGCGCCACCGGCAACGGCTTTACATGCCGCGCGACGTGCCTAGATTAAACCCGGGCGTAAGCAGGAGACCCAGCCTCATGGCATCCAAATTCGACTACGATCTCTTCGTCATCGGCGGCGGCTCGGGCGGCGTGCGCGCGGCGCGCATGGCGGCGGGCACCGGCGCGCGCGTGGCCATCGTCGAGTCCTACCGCTACGGCGGCACCTGCGTGATCCGTGGCTGCGTGCCCAAGAAACTGTTCTCCTACGCCGCGCACTACCACGAGGACTTCGAGGACGCGGCCGGATTCGGTTGGGCGGTCGGGGCGGCGCGCTTCGACTGGACCCGCCTGATGGCCAACAAAGATGCCGAGATCGCGCGCCTGGAGGGCATCTACGAACGCCTGCTGAACGACGCCGGAGTCGAGATTCACCGCGGCCACGGCCGCCTGCTCGACGCCCACCGGGTCGAGGTCGAAACCGGAGATGCCAGCCCGGACCGCGTCCTGGGCGCCGAGACCATTCTGATCGCGACCGGCGCCGCGCCCAGTTATCCGCCCGGCCACGGCTGGGAGCATGCGATCAGTTCCAACGAGGTGTTCGAGTTGGAATCCCTGCCCGAACGCGCGGTGGTCTACGGCGGCGGCTACATCGCGGTCGAATTCGCCAGCATTTTCAACGGCCTCGGCGTCCAGGTCACCGAGATCTACCGTGGGCCGCAGATCCTGCGCGGCTTCGACGACGATGTCCGCAACTCCCTGGCCGCCGAAATGGTCAAAAAGGGCATCCGGCTTCGCGTCGAGACCACCATCGATCATATCGAAAAGACCGCATCGGGTCTCGCACTGCGCTTGTCCGACGGCGAGACCATCGAGACCGACCTGGTGCTGGCGGCGACCGGGCGCCGGCCCAATACCGGGAATCTGGGCTTGGGCGCCGCCGGGGTCGCAATCGACGAGGCCGGCGCGGTCGTGGTCGACGCTTTTTCTTGCACCAACCAAAAAAATATCTACGCCCTCGGCGACGTGACCAACCGCATCGCGCTGACCCCGGTCGCGATCGCCGAGGCCATGGCCTTCGTGGATACGGTCTATCGCGGCACACCCCGAGCGATGGACCACGCCGACGTTCCGAGCGCGGTGTTCAGCCACCCCACCGTATCCACCGTCGGGCTTACCGAGCACCAAGCCCGCGAGGCCGGCGCGGAAATCGACATCTACCGCTCCGGCTTCCGGCCGCTCAGGCACACGCTGACGGGCCGCGACGAGCGCGCCATGATGAAACTGATCGTCGACCGGCCCTCGCAGAAGATCGTGGGCGCGCACATGGTCGGCGCGGACGCGCCGGAGATCATTCAGGGCATTGCGGTGGCGATCAAGGCGGGGGCAACCAAGCAGGTCTTCGACGCGACCGTGGGCATTCACCCGACCGCGGCGGAGGAGTTCGTCACCCTGCGCGAGCCGGTCCCCGAACCGGGCAGGAAAGCGGCGGAGTAAATCCGGACTATTGGAATAGGTTCCAATTACGCGGAACCGGAACCGGCCCGCCCCCGGCCTAGACTCAATAAACCTCCTATCGCCGTTGGCGGCGCCAACGGTCGACGACCTCGGCGACGAAGGTTTCGTCTTTGTCGTCGTTTTGCCAGGCAGTGGAGAAGGAGGCGGTGCCGCTCAGCGGTTTGCGCTCGTCCGGCAGCATGTCGAAACTCACGCGCACCGGCACCGAAACGCCTTCGCCGACCGCGATCGCCTCGCCGGTGCGCAGGGTCGGCAGCGAATCGAGCAGACCGAGCGCCGATTCCGACAGCGTTCCGCGCACGAACTCCTGATCCTTCTGGTTGCTCATGCGCATGGCGAAGATCGTGTTGCACTGGGACAGGATGCCGACGGCCAGGTCCGAAGGCCGTTGGCTGACCAGGCAAAGCGAGACGCCGTACTTGCGGCCCTCCTTGGCGATGCGGCCGAGCGCGCGCTTGGTCGCCTCGAAGCCGAGCGACGGGTCCTGGGTGACGTAGCGGTGCGCCTCTTCGCAGACCAGCAGCATGGGCAGGGCGCGATCGCTCCACAGCGCGAAGTCGAAAGTCAGGCGGCACAACAGCGAGACCACCACGTTGAGGATCTCGGAGGGCACGCCGGAGAGATCGAGGACGGTTACCGGCTTGCCCGAGACCGGCACGCGAAAGATGCGACTCAGGATCGCGGTCATGTTGTCGCGCACGGTCAGGCCCTGAAACATGAAGGAGAAGCGCTTGTCCGCTTGGAGTGCGCCGAAGCGATCCTTAAGCCGCAGGTAGGGCGCCGAATCGGTTGGCTTGTCGAGTTTGCCGAGGGCCTCGTCGATCTGCTGGGTGACGTCGGAGAGGCGGTAAGGAACCGGCGTGTCGGCGGAGATATGATCGGTTTTTTTACTGTCGCTCCGGTAGCGCCGTTTGGCCTCGATAATGGCTTCCTTGAGGATAACGTTGTCCGCCTCGCGATCCTCCCTGCCGCTGCCAATCAAGATCTCCCGGATCTCCTCGAAATTGAGCATCCAGTAGGGCAGTTCCAGGGAACCGGGCCCGAGGATCTCCGCGCAATCCGAGAAGGCGTGGCCGTATTCATTGTGCAAATCGAGCAGCAGCGCATGGCCGTTGGCGTGCTGGGACAGGATCGAGCGCAGGATCAAGGCCACGGCGCAGGACTTGCCGGAGCCGGTGGTGCCGAGGATCGCGAAATGCTTGCCCAGGAGGTCGTCCGTGGAGATGAAGGCCGGCAGGGTTTTGTCCTGAAAGATCGTGCCGATCCGCACGCTGGACGCGGTTGGGCGCGAGTAGACCTGTTTGAGGTCGCTCTTAGTCGTGGTATAGACGCCGTCACCCAGGGACGGACAGAACGAGACGCCGCGCTGAAACACCGCCTTGCCGACGTCCTCTCTTTCGATCAACTCGCCGACCAACTCCATCTGGACGATCTGCATCTCGGACTCGTTGGCATCTTCGCTCGGGATCGGGATGCTCAGTCCGCTGACCATTCCGAACACCGTGGACGCGGGCGTGCGCATCTTTACCAAGCCGCCGATTTGGACATCCTCGCCCGACCCTTGCGGGTCCTGGGGCGCCTGGCTCTCCAACATGACGATGACTTGGGAACCGGAAACCGACACCACACGGCCAATACGCGCTTCTTCCTGAAATCTTTGGGAGCTGCCGTCGGCCTCTTCATCGAAGGCGCGATCGACCGCGGAAGTCTGAGCGGACACGCTGTGTTCATTGGTGCTCGCGTCCAGACTCTCGGCGATCGTGTCCTCGGGCGCTTCGGACTTGACGGCGGGTCCGGGTTTCGTCGCGATCTTGCTTGGCTGGGTCATATTGCGATCCAATGGATGGTTGCGTTCAACGGAGCCGTTCGGGTGGCAGCCGAACGGTCACGGTGGTGCCGAATCCCAGTTCGGACTCGATTTGCAGAGTGCCGCCGTGAAGTTCGGCCAGCGCCCTGCTGATGGGCAGTCCGAGGCCCGTGCCTTCGTGATTGCGTTGCCGGCCGTTGTCGACCTGCGCGAACGGCGCGAGCGCCTTTTCGAGATCTCCGGCCGCCATCCCGACGCCGGTATCGGAGACCGTCAGCTCAAAATCGCCGTCGCCTCCAAAGCCCGTCGACAGGGTGACATTGCCACCCTTCGGCGTGAATTTGATGGCATTGGACAGCAGGTTGAGGATGATCTGTTTGAACTTCTTTTCGTCACCCCAGATTCTCACTTGCGTCTCACCTTGCTTGTGGATCAGGTCCACACCGTCTTCCTCGGCCCGGTCCGACAGCATGTTGACGCAGGCCTCGATCGCGTGGCCCACGCCGAAAGCGTCTTCTCGAAGGCCGAGCTGACCGGCTTCGATTTTGGCGATGTCCAAGATATCGTTGATAACGTGCAGCAAATGAGTCCCGGCTTCGCGAATGTCGCGAGCGTAGTCGACGTACTTGGGGTTCTCCGCGAACTTTCCCATAATCTCGTTCTGAATCACGTCGGAGAATCCGATGATGGCGTTCAGCGGCGTCCGCAGTTCGTGACTCATGTTAGCCAAAAATTCAGTCTTTGCCCGGTTGGCGGATTCGGCGTCTAGCAGCGCCATGCGGGCGGCGTCGGCGGCCCGCTCCGCCTCTTGCTTGGCGGCCAGTAGCGCCACCTCGGTAAGATTGCGCTCCACGACATTGCCCATCTGCACGCCGTAGCGCTGCAACATGGACGGCCGTTTGTTGGGCTTGAGGTACAGGTCGAGCATCGCCAATCCGGATAGTCACCGAAATTAGTGTAAGAATGTAGTTACCTTGATTGAAGGAAGGGTTAAGAGGCCCTATACGATAAACAGTCTAGCCACGGCTTCCCGCGGTCCTCGCGCGGAGTGGTTTTTACTCTGCACGAAATTACCGGATTCAAATTCGCGGGCTCCGACCGGCCGAAACGGAGCCGGACCCGGCCCATGGGGTTCCGTGATACCGCCGCTCAATTAGCGGTCTTGACCGCGGCGCCACGCTCGCGGGCCTGGGCAGCGGCCCCGGCCTCGCCCAGTTGGTCGAGCACGGCGGCGTAGCGCATCCAGTTCCCCAGGCTGTTGGGCTTGGTCAAGCTTCGCTCGGAGAGCAGCGCGCGGGCCAGTGCCAGCCGGCCGCCGGCGATGGCGGCCTCGATCAGGTACTGATGGAAGATATCGCGCTGGGCGTGGCTCGCGCCCATCCGGATAAAGGCGTGGCGCAGCGGCAGCAAAAGATCGACGGCGCGCCCAAAATCGCCCGCGCCAAAGGCCTGGATCGCGGCACAGACCGGAATCGTAACCGGCTCCATGGTCGCGGCGGCCGAATTGCCTGGGCTCGCCGCGAAGGCCTTGAGCGAGGTCAACAGCCGGTCCGCCGATTCGGTCCGCCCCGCCGCCGCCAGCGCCATCATGGCGTTCGCGTCGGTAAAGGGGAACACATGGTCGTCGAGCCGGGTCTGGGGCTGCTCGGCCAGTTCGGCCCAGCGGGCGCCGACCTCGACGCCCAAAAAATCCAGGCGCGCGAGCAGGGCGGCGGCGTTCTGGATGTCGAGGTAGAAATCCGAGGGGTCCGGATGGATCGCCCGGTCGTAGAGCGCCAGCGCCGCGTCGGTGTCGCCGCGTTCGAGCAGAAACAGCGCCCGGTGCCACCACAAATGGCCGCGGAAGGGATTGCGGTCGTCCCAGGCGTCGTCCGGATAGTCGAGCCAGGCGATGCCCTCCTCGACGCGGCCCTGCATCTCCAGAACGTGGGTGACCGCGTGCACGGCCCAAAGGTCCTCGCGACAGAGCTCCACGGCCTCGCGGCCGGCGGCCTCGGCCTCGGCGTAGGCGCCGCATTCCTCGTGACCGAAGGACAGCATGCCGAGCAGGTTGCCGTAGCCGGGCACCGCCGCGTCCCAGGCGTGGAGCACGCCCGCCGGGCCGCCGCGCAATTCGGCGCTGCGTCCCATCCAAAATAGGGAGAAATGCTGCAATCGAAGGGTCAGGAGGTCGCGCGGATGGTCGAGCAGGATCTGGTCCCAGATCGCGCAGGCTCGCACCGTATCGCCGTCGATCCAGGCGGCGAGCGCGGCGATGTGGGTGGCCTCGCGGGCCGTGATTCGGTCGCCACCGGCCTCGCGCGCCCTGGCGAGCGCGGCCTGCGCCCGGCCCAGCACCGTGGTAGTGCCGAACAGCATGAACAGGTAGCCCTGCAGGCAGTGCGCCATGGCGAAGTCCGGGTCCGCCTCCAGCGCCGCCTTGACCCGCTTGCCGGCCGACAGGCGGTACTCGAAATAGTCGTCGATCGCCGCGTTGTAATGGCCCGCGGCCGCTTCGCTGCCGGTGGTCAGCGTCAACCCGCGGACATCCGTGATCATGCAATCCTCCCCTCGCGGCCGTTTCGGCGCCTTGGCCGGGAGTCTGTCCGCAAGCGGCGCGGCGAGTCAAATCGCCGATGATGCCGGGCCTGGGACAAGCGCGTGGCGCCGCCGTGCAAGTGCCTGTCGGCCGACCGGGTCGCCGCGACCTTCGCCCGGGCCCGAACCGAATACGGCGATCGCGCCGGGTCGAGCCAGGTGGTCAAGCTCTTGGAGGACGCCTGCGGCTGCCCCTTGCGCGCGCCCGGCTTCCCGGCCGAACCGGTCGACGATGAGGGCGGCGGCTAGAGGTCGGGATCGAAGCCTGTCGGCAGCGCCACCAGATGGGCCGGGCAGGCGCGGCAATCGGAGCTGCCGAAGCCGGGGACCGGCACCGAGGCCCCGGGAAGCTCCAGTAGATCGCGCACCAAATCGCACTCGCGCCCGCCGGGCACGGCCCAGATTTGAACCACCCGGCCCGCGGCGGTCAGGCGGTCGACGTGCCAGTGTTGAGTCTTGTCGTGGCGCAGGTGGCGGCCGATGCGGGCGCGCAGGCCGCCAGGGCCGTGGGCGCTGCCACCGTAGGCGTAGCGGCCCGTGGCGAGGGTCGGCTCGCCGAGCCTGGGAATGTCGAGGACCAGCGGCGCGGCCAGATCGACAAACAGAAGATAGGCGCCGGGGTCGCGGGGCACCCGCTCATCCATCGGGCGGTCCCTTGAGCTCGACCGTGTTGCCGTCCGGATCCTGGATGTAGAGCGACGGACCCTGGCCTTCGGCGCCGTAGCGCCTCGCCACCTCGCCCACTTCGACGCCATGGTCCACCAACTGCGCACGCAAGGCGCCCTCGTCGAAGGGATCGATGCGCAGGGCGAAGTGATCCATATTTCCGGCCTCTTGGTCCCTTGGAACCTCCGGCGCGCCCGCGGCCGGCACCAGGTCGATCAGCGACGCACCGGCGCGCAGTTGCACGAGCGAGATCGACGCGACCCGCCGCTCCTCGCTGCAACCCAACACCTTGCAATAAAAGCGTACCGCGCGGTCGAGATCGGCGACCCGCAGCACGACATGGTCCAGACCCTTGATGGCGAATGTCATGGTCATCTCCTCACGTCCTTCTCGCTATCAGGTCGATTTCGACGAGGGCGTCGCGCGCCAAGCCGGTCACGCCGACACAGGTCCGCGCCGGCAGGCGGTCGGCCGGAAAGTAAGCGGTGTAGGCCGCGTTCATGGCGTCGTAGTCCGCCTTGAAACAAAGCAGGTAGACCCGCGCCACCACGACATGTTCGAGCCCCAAGCCCAGGCCGCCCAGCACCAGCTTCAGGTTGTCCATGACCCGCCGGGTCTGGGCCGCGGCGCCGGCGGGCAGCGGCGCCCCATCGTCGTCCGGGTCGGTCGGCATCTGGCCGGTCACGAAAATCCAGCCGTCGGCCTCGGTGGCGTGGCTGAACACCGGCGCGACCGGGGTCGGCGCGGCGGAAATCATGTGGAACAGCGGGTCGCTCATGGGCTCGGGGACTCCCTATGCGATCGAATTTGGTCTCGCCGCGCCGGCCCGAAGGCCAGACCCGGCCAGGCTAGCTTACCCGGCCGAGGCCCTGGAAATAAGGGGCTTGGCGGCGCGGCCCGGCAGCGGCTGGAAAAATCGCCCTTTTACCTGTGGAAAACTTGCTGAAAGGTGCTAAAACCCCCCAGCAAAGCAACGAAATCCAAGTAGATACAGGGACCAGGGACGATGTCGGTCATGAGTGGAAAATGGGCGCCGGATACGTGGCGCGGCAAGGAGGTACGCCAGGCCCCGGTCTATCCGGATGCCGGCGAGGTGGCGCGCGTGGAGAACACGCTGGCGGACTACCCGCCGCTGGTGTTCGCCGGCGAGGCGCGCCAGCTCAAGGAACACCTCGGCCGGGTCGCCGAGGGCAAGGCGTTTCTGCTCCAGGGAGGCGATTGCGCGGAAAGCTTCGCCGAATTCCGCGCCAACAACATCCGCGATACCTTCCGCGTGCTGCTGCAGATGGCGGTGGTCCTGACCTACGGCGCCGCCTGCCCGGTGGTCAAGGTCGGCCGCATGGCCGGCCAGTTCGCCAAGCCGCGCTCGGCCCCGACCGAGATCCAGGACGGCGTCGAGTTGCCCAGCTACCGCGGCGACATCATCAACGGCATCGAATTCGACGAGACCGCGCGAGTGCCCGACCCGGACCGCATGCTGCGCGGCTACAACCAGTCGGCGGCGACGCTGAACCTGCTGCGCGCCTTCGCCCAGGGCGGCTTCGCCGACCTGCACAAGGTGCACCAGTGGAACCAGCAGTTCCTTGCCGGCAGCCCGCAGGGCAAGCGTTACGAGGCGATGGCCGCGCGCATCGACGAGGCGCTGGCGTTCATGGAGGCCTGCGGCATCACCCCCGAGGAAGTGCCGCAGCTCAGGGAAACCAATTTCTACACCAGCCACGAGGCGCTGTTGCTCAACTACGAGCAGGCGCTGACCCGGGTCGATAGCCTGACCGGACAGTGGTACGGCTGCTCGGCCCACTTGCTTTGGATCGGCGACCGCACGCGCCAACTCGACGGTGCCCACGTCGAGTTCCTGCGTGGGGTCGGCAATCCGCTCGGCATGAAGTGCGGCCCGAGCCTCGATCCCGACGACCTGCTGCGCCTGATCGATGCGCTCAACCCCAATAACGAACCTGGCCGCCTGACCTTGATCGCCCGCATGAGCGCCGATGACGTCGAGACCAAGCTGCCGCCGCTGGTGCGCGCGGTAAAGCGTGCCGGCAAGATGGTGGTCTGGTCCTGCGATCCCATGCACGGCAACACCATCAAGTCTTCGACCGGCTACAAGACCCGGCCGTTCGACCGCATCTTGGCCGAGGTCCGAGGCTTCTTCGCGGTGCACCGCGCCGAGGGCACGCACGCCGGCGGCTTGCACTTCGAAATGACTGGCCAGGACGTAACCGAGTGCATCGGCGGCGCCCAGGCAATTAGCGAGGCCGCGCTCGGCGATCGCTACCACACCCACTGCGACCCGCGTCTCAACGCCAGTCAGGCGTTGGAACTCGCGTTCTTGATCGCCGAACAACTCAAGGCCGAGCGCGATAACGACGCCGGCCGCATCGCGGCGGCATCCTAGGCGCGGGCCCAAACCGCGCGGGAAGCCGCACCGCCACCGGGGACAGGAGGAGGACGGGGTCTTGTCCGCTGACGGCTCGAAACCCAAGAGGTTCTCCCCCAAGGGATTCTCCATGGAGCCTTGGCCGCTCGAAGAGGCGGAGATCGCCGCCTGGACCGACCATTACTTCCGGCGCACCAAGGAGGCGGTCGGGCGCTTCGGCGACTCTATCGTCACCTACGCCGTGTTCCTGCGCCGCCCGGTGATCTCCGCGCCGCGGCTGGCGATCGATTGGCTGCACGAGCTAGCGGCGCGGCGCAAAACGACATTCGAGATCGAGCTACGCTTCGCCGAGGGCAAATGGGTCGGCGCCGGCGAGCCGCTGCTTTACGTGACCGGCCCGTTCTATCACCTGGCCGATCTCGAGACCTTGCTGTTGCAGAAGCTGGGTCCGCCCTGCGTCGCCGCCTACAACGCCGCCGCCATGTGCGCCGATTTGCCGCGGGCCGCCTTCCTGGCCATGGACGCGCGCCACTGCGCCGGCGCCGAGATGGCCGAGGCCATGGCGTACGCCGCCGCGGTCGGTTCGGCCCGCGCCAAGCGCAAGGTCGGCGCGCTCGGCTTTATCGGCAACGCCACCGACGCCACCGCCCATTATTTCGGCGCCGACGGCGGCAGGGGCACCATGCCCCACGGCCTCATCGGCTACGCCGGTTCGACCCTGCGGGCGGCCGAGATGTTCGACGAGCTCTATCCGGGCGAGCCGATGACCGTGTTGGTCGACTACTTCGCGCGCGAGATCACCGATGCGCTGACCGTGTGCCGGCGCTTCCCGCGCCGCGCCGCCGCCGGCGAGATCTCGATCCGCCTGGATACGCCGGGCAGCCGCTTCATCGAGGGCCTCGATCCGCCGGCCTCCTACGCGGTGCTCGAACGCAACGCGCCCGAAGCGGTGCGCGGCTACCGCAGCGAGGCCGAGCTGCGCTACCTGGTCGGCCCCGGGGTTTCGGCGGCCGCGGTCTGGACCCTGCGCGAGGCGCTCGACGCCGAGGGCTTCGATCCGGTCAAGATCGTCGCCTCTTCGGGCTTCGGCCCGGCCAAGTGCCGGGTCATGGCGGTCGCCCAGGCGCCCATCGACGTGGTCGGCACCGGCTCCTACCTGCCCGAGGTCTGGTCCGAGACCTACGCCACCGCCGACATCGTCGCCTACGACGGCGAAGCCCGGGTCAAGGTCGGCCGCGAGTTCCTGCTGAAGAAGGATTAGGCCGCCGGGGCAAGTGTCTCGCGCAGGGCCAGGATATCCAGGCAGGCTTCGGCGGCCTCGCGTCCTTTTACCTTGAAATGCTCTAGAAAGAAGTGCCGCTGCGCCTCGGTGTCTTGGAAATTGTGCGGGGTGAGGACGGCGGAGAGGACCGGCAGGTCCGCCTCCATCTGCACCTGCATCAGCCCCGCGACCACCACCTGGGCGACGAAGTCGTGGCGATAAATGCCGCCATCGACCACGAAGGCGGCGCCGACCACCGCGGCATAGCGGCCGGTCCTGGCCAGGGTGCGCGCCTGCAAGGGGATCTCGAAGGCGCCGGGCACGTCGAAGACCTCGACCGTGGCCGCCCCCCCGGTCCGGCGCCCCATCTCCTCGACGAAAGCGATTCGGCAGCACCCGACGATATCCGCGTGCCAGCGCGCCTGGACGAAGGCGATGCTGGGCGCGGCATGGGTGTGGTGGGAGCTCTGATTCATGGTGTTCTCCTTATCGCTCAGAGACCAGAATCAGGGCGTACGAAACGACGACAGCACGGGCGGCGCAGAGCGCCGGCGATTTCGCCTCTCCGTTCTCTTCCATCCGGACTATGAAGGTCGGCTTCGGAATTACACCGAATCTGCTGACCCCCTCGAGTGGGAACCCGAAGGGCGCTCGCGGGCTCAAGCGCCAGGCACACGAGCCTTTGGCACTTTTACCGCCGGTGGGGACTTCCACCCCGCCCCGAGAACGTGCCCCGCCACGCGGGCGAGACGGCTCGGATATTAGGCCCTGAAAGGCGCGCTGTCGATGGTGCTAAGAACCTCACCCTTCCGCGTGGTCGATGCGCGCAATGGTGCCTTGGGTGAGGCGGTGGAGGGCGTCCTGGGGTTGTTCCAGGGCCTTGATCTCGATTGGCGCCAGGCGGCTGTAGAGGCCGCGCAGCACTCGGCCCGTGCCGCCGTGGCTGACCACGATGGTTCTGCCGTTGGCCGCGTCCAGGAACGCCTGCGCGCGCGCCGCCAACATCGCGTAGCTCTCGCCGCCGGGCACCACGAAGCCCCAGGGGTCGCGCTCCCGCGCCGCCCAATGGTCCGGATAGCGGGTCTCGATCTCGGCGTAGGTCTGGCCCTCCCACTCGCCATAGGCAATCTCCTTTAGCCGCGG
>CAXMQD010000601.1:0-2550 GCA_964194965.1 uncultured Acidimicrobiia bacterium
GGCGTGCACCGTCCGACGCGCGGCACACTTCGCATGAACGGCGACGCCGTCGAGGTGCCCAACCCGATCGCAGCGCAGAAACTCGGGATTGCCCTGATCCATCAAGAACCTGTGTCATTCTCGGATCTGTCCGTGGCGGAAAACATCGTCATGGGCCGCCAGGGCAGCGGTCTTCTGTCGCGCGTCCCTTGGGCCAAGATCATTGCAGACGCGCGCCGCCATATGGATATGCTCGGCGTCTCGATTGACGTCACCCGCCCCATGCGTGGGCTCTCTATCGCCAATCAGCAGATGGTGGAAATCGCGCGCTCGCTGGCCTCGGACAGTCGCCTCATCATCATGGACGAACCGACCGCGCCGCTGACTCCAAGAGAAGTCGACACGCTGTTCACTATCGCGCGGCGGTTACGAGAAGAGGGTCGCACGATCATCTTCATCTCGCATCGCCTGGAAGAGGTGCGTATGCTCTGTGATCGGCTGACGATATTCCGCGACGGTGCCCACATCGCGACCCAGACGATCGACAGCATCTCGGACGATGAAATCATTCGCTTGATGATCGGCCGGACACTCAAGAAATACATGCGAAAACACACAGCCGCGATTGGCGACACGGCATTGGAGGTCTCAAACCTCACCCTTCGCGGCGCCTTTGAAGATATCAGTTTCACGCTCCGCAAGGGTGAGATCATCGGACTCGGCGGCCTTGTCGGCGCCGGGCGAACAGATGTGGCGCGCGCGCTTTTCGGTGTCACCCCGGCCACGTCAGGCCACATAAAAGTCGGCGGGAGCGAAGCGCGGATACTAAAACCGGCCGATGCGATAGACCTTGGCCTCGCCTTTGTGCCGGAGGATCGGGCCGGCGACGGTATATTTGGCACTCTTCCGGTCGAACACAATCTGACCGCCGCGATTCCGGGCAAGATCGCGCCCAACGGTGTCATCCGTCGCGGTCTGGAACGCGGGTTTTCCCGCAAATCGGTTGAAGACCTTTCCATTCGACTGGCCTCGCTCGGCCAACCCATCATCGAGCTCTCGGGCGGCAACCAGCAAAAGACCATCCTGGCCCGCTGGCTTTTGACTGAACCAGAAATCCTGATCCTCGACGAGCCGACGCGCGGTATCGACATAGGCGTTAAGGCCGAGTTTTACGATATGATAGGTGATCTCGCAAAAGCGGGCCGCGCGATTCTGTTGATCTCGTCCGAACTGCCCGAACTTCTGTCGCTCTGTGACAGAATTCTCGTGATGTCAGAAGGACGCCTGACAGCGGAAATCCCGCGGCAAGACGCCACGCAGGAGAATGTCATGCAGGCTGCCGTCCCGCGCACGGGTGTGGCCGCGTGAACGCCCTTCGCTCCATTTTCCTTCGCCGCGAAGCCGGCATCCTGGTAATGATAGTCCTCTTTTGCGCGGTCGTCGGGCTCTACAAACCGCAATTCCTGACCGGCCAAAGCCTGCGGATCGTTCTGCTTCTGACGCCGCTCATCATGATCGGCGCGATGGCGCAGATGCTGGTCCTCGTCGCCCGGCACGTCGATCTCTCGATTGGCTCAATGCTTGGGTTTTCAGCCATGGTCGTAGGGTTGATGTACCGGGATTTCCCGGATGTCTGGTGGCTCATTGGCTTTCCTGTTGCGATTCTCACTGGCGCAACTTTGGGACTTCTGAACGGTTTGCTGGTGACGATTTTCAAATTGCCGGCGATTATCGTGACACTTGGCACGCTTAGTCTCTATCGTGGGCTGACCTTTATCATATCGGATGCGCGCCAGATCAACCGCGCCAACATTCCGACGGAATTGAAGGTCATGTCGCGGACATCGCCGATATTCGATATTCCGTGGATCATCCTGATCGCCTTCGGCATTGCCCTGATGACCTATTTCATCGCGCGACACACACAGCTAGGGCGCCAGATCTATGCGCTTGGCTCCAACCCCGAGGCGGCGCCATTGCGCGGGATCGACGTCACCAAGGTTACGCTTATCGTCTTCACTCTGTCTGGTGCGCTGAGCGGGCTTGCCGGCATTCTCTATGCAAGCCGCTGGGGCTTTGTGAACCCCTCGAACACCGGCGCCGGGTTCGAATTCCAGGTGATCGCGGCCGTGGTGATCGGCGGCGTGTCGATCAATGGAGGCGTCGGCACAGTCATGGGGACGGTGCTCGGCGTTCTGCTTTTGGGATGCGTGGCGGCTGCGCTGCCGCTTCTTGGCATCCCGGGCTCAACTCAGAACGCAATATATGGGGCGGTCATCCTTATCGCTTTGCTCATTGACCGCTCTGTCCGGCAACGTGGCGCCGTCAGTATGTCCAGAGGTGTGGCATGACCGATACCGCAACCACGCCCACCCGTGAAATCGCGCCAGCGCGGCCGACTTGGCACCTGATCCTAGTGCGACCCGAAACGATGACCTTCCTTTTGCTGATTGTCGGACTGATCGGGGCAAGCATCCTATCGCCCTTCTTTCTGGACGTGAATTACATCCTTCGGAGCTTCACACTGACAGCCGAGATGTCCATCGTCGCGCTTGTCCTGACGATGGTGGT
>CAXMQD010000602.1:0-3333 GCA_964194965.1 uncultured Acidimicrobiia bacterium
TCGGGCGTATCGGGAGAAAACTGCCGGAAATAGGGGCTAATCTAACCCTCGAAAACGCGCATAATGTATATTATGGAAAATTTTATAACTTCTTTCTCGCCCCAAGCCCGCCGCACGGCTGGATTGCGAATTGTCGTTGCGCGGGCGAGCCGAGGCTCTATTTATCTTGGAGACCCCGGCCTCTTGGCATCTATGGTGAGCAGGGCTGCTGGGATGGTGCCGTACCTGGTATGACGCGCCCCGCCGCGAGGCGGCCCAGGTTCCCGCCACCCGACTTTCCGCGTGACCCAAAATGAGGTCCGAAATGAACGATGGTACTGTTTTTATCGTCGACGACGACGAAGACATGCGGGCCACCATGATCGATCTGGTCGAGTCAGAGGGTCTTCGAGCCGAGGGCTTCGGTTCCGCCGCGGCGTTCTTGGACGGCGGCAAGAAGTCCGGTGACGGGTGCCTGGTGGTCGACATTCACATGCCCGGCATGGACGGTCTCCAGCTCCAGAAAAAGCTGAGGGATGACCGGATCGCTATCCCGGTCATCGTGGTGACCGGCCGCGGCGATGTGCCGAAGGCAGTGCAAGCGCTCAAGGCCGGCGCCGTGGATTTCCTCGAAAAGCCATTCAGTGGCGAAGTCGTGCTCGGATGCATCCACCGGGCGCTTGAGATTGGGCGGCGCATCCAAGAAACCGAGAAATTCGTCAATGGCGCCGTGCAAAACCTGCAACGGCTTACGGCGCGCGAGCGCGAAGTGCTCGACCGCCTCGTGGTCGGCGATTCCAACAAGAAGATCGCGGCGCAATTCAATATCAGCCCGCGAACCGTCGAGGTCCACCGCGCCCGGGTCATGGAAAAGATGCAGGCGCGGAGTTTATCGCACCTGGTTCGCATGGCGCTCGCCGCCCTGGACGATCAACCAACCTGATCCAACGCCCAGAGATTCACCGCGATCACAGCTCCAGCACCATGCCGTCGTAAGCTGGCTCGACGCCGGGTGGGCAAAGCGATTTCAGGTGCTCGTAGTCGATTTGGTGGTTCATGTGGGTCAGCACCGCGCGCGCCGGTCCCACCCGCGCGATCCACTCCAACGATTGCGCCAAGTGCGAATGGGTCGGGTGCGGACGTTCCCGCAGGCAGTCCACGATCCACAGTTTGACGCCCTCCAGGACCGAAAACGCCGTCTCGTCGAGCACCGTCACGTCGGTTGAATAGGCGGCGTCTCCAAGGCGGTAGCCAAGACTAGTATCGCGCCCGTGCCGCTGAACGAAAGGCACGATTGGAATGCCTCCGATTTCAATCGGCCCCTCGATCTGCGAGTCGCGCAGGATCGGATTGTAGAACCCATTCGGGACGTGGCAGGAGGTGAAGGCGTAACCGAAGCGCCGGGTCAGGAGCTCCCGCGTGGTGGAATCCATGTAAGCATCGATCGGGCCGCCGCGCGCGTTGGCCATGGCGCGCAGCTCGTCGAGGCCGTGACAGTGATCGGCGTGGGCGTGTGTGAACAGCACCGTGTCGATCCGCTCGGCGCCACTGTCGAGCAGTTGCAGGCGGAGGTCGGGCGAGGTATCGACCAGAAGGGCCGTACCGCCCTGCTCCACCAGGATCGAGACCCGCCGGCGCCGGTTGCGCGGATTGTCCGGATCGCAGACGCCCCAGTTGCCGCCTGGCGTGCCGTCCATGAAGGGCACGCCGCCGGAGCCGCCACATCCGAGAATAGTGATTTTCATTCCGGAAATTACGATGCTGTTTTCGGCCGCGCGGCCTTGGCGAACAGGCGGAACACGTTGTCGCCGGTGGCTTCGATCAATTCCTCGGGCGCGACCTCCTTGAGTTCGGCGAGCGCCGTGGCGGTGTGAACCACATAGGCCGGCTCGTTGCGCTTGCCGCGTTGGGGCACCGGCGCCAAATAGGGCGCGTCGGTTTCCACCAGCAATCGCTCGAGCGGGACATCGTACAGCGTGCGGCGCAAGTCGTCGGCCTTCTTGAAGGTCACGATGCCCGCGACCGAGATGTATAGGCCCAGCTCCAACGCCGCTTGGGCCAGCCCGGGGCCCGCCGTAAAGCAGTGGATGACCCCGGAGAAGGGTCCCTCCTCCCGCGCCTCGCGCAACAGCGCGACGGTATCGTCATCGGCTTCCCGCGAATGCACGATCACCGGCAGCCCACTGTCGCGCGCCGCGCCCAGATGGGCGCGGAAACTGTCCCGTTGGCGCTCGCGCGGGGCGTGATCGTAAAAATAATCGAGACCGGTCTCGCCGATGCCCACGACCTTGGGATGTTCGGCGAGCGCGACCAGGCGCCGGGCGTCCTTCTGGCCCTCGTCCTCGGCTTCATGGGGGTGAACACCGACCGAGCAGTAGACGTCGTCGTAGCGTTCCGCGATCGCAAGGATCTGGTCGAATTCGGACAGCTTGGTGCAGATAGTGATCATTGCGCCGACACCCGCACGGCGGGCGCGTTCGATCACTTCGTCCAGGTCGCCGTCGCGATCCAGGTAGTCGAGATGGCAGTGGGAATCAACCAGCATGGATGGCGGCCGGGGTCTGGGTCATTATCAACGAGGCTTGGCATAATAACGAAGCAGCCAGCAAATAACCCACTCTACCGGTCGAGGTCAATCGCCCCGGCGCCTCTCGCCCCATCGCCCCGGCGCCTCTCGCCCCAGTGAAGGAGCGTTTTTTTACTTACTTCGAGATCGAATAGCCGCCACCGACCACGCCCTTGGCGGCGGTGAGGCTGCCGTTGCCGTTCGGGCGGGCGTCGCCGTTGCCGCGCTGGCTATCGCTTTTGGCCGAGAGGTTTTCCATGGCGTCGTACAGGAGCTCGCGGTCCATGTGGAGCGGTTGGTCCATATACTTACAAGCCGCGACGCACTGCTCAACGACGAACTTCGGCTGGAAATAGGACAGCGGTTGAGCGAACGTCGACTGCAGTTCCTGCGCCACAAAATCCGGCACGGCATCGTCGTAGGGGAGTTCATATTTCGCGCAGAGGTTCTGGAATAGCTCGCGGTAGGCGTCCATTGTGGGCGCGTTCAGCTCCACCTTGTATGGAATCCGGCGCAGGAAGGCCGGGTCCATGATGTCCTCGGGCATTAGATTGGTGGAGAACACCAGCAATTCGTCGAAGGGGACGGAGAAGGTTTTGCCGGTGTTGAGCGTCAGGAAGTCGATGCGTTTTTCCATCGGCGTGATCCAGCGGTTGAGCAAATCCTCCGGCCGCCCCAGTTGGCGGCCCAGGTCGTCGACGATGAAGGTACCGCCGATCGCCTTGACGTGCAGCGGCGCTTCGTAATAGCGCGCGTACGGGTTGAAGCTGAGATCGAGCATCTCCAGG
>CAXMQD010000603.1:0-12180 GCA_964194965.1 uncultured Acidimicrobiia bacterium
GTGATGCACGACGAGGCGCGCTTCGCGGCGCCGGTCGCCGACGCCATGATCTCCAAGATCGAAACCCTCCAGGCGGACGCGCCGATCGAAACCCTGCTCCCGATCTTCCGCGCCGACCACGTCCCCATCGTCCTAGACGGCGACAAATTCCTCGGGCTGATAACCCGGATAGATTTGCTGAATTATTTGAGACGACGGATGAGGTGAGGGGGTTGCGGACGCGCTTGTGGTCGTCCGATCCGCAACAGGTCTCGGACATTGACGCTCAGAAGTCTGGAGTTGGAGCAAATCCGGACATGTCGAAGAGGCGGCCCCGACGGCAGGGTGTAGCCAGGAAGAGACATTCGCTACGAAGTGCCCGAGACATAGACCTCGCCCGGTCCGCGAAATGGGCGCCGATGGCCGTGCTCCCTTTCCGAGTCATTTCGTGAATTTTCGGGATTTTGCTTTGACGACCGGCCTCAGGCGAATTCTCAGATATCCTACTTCAGATTGAATAAGTTCAAGAGTGTCAATCTTGCGCACCAGATCGCTTAGCTTCCTGAAACCATAGGTTCGCGGATCGAAGTCCGACGCCAGATTGGCGAGCTGACTGCCGACATGACCCAAGGTTACCCATCCATCTTCGCTCTCCATCTCGGAGATGACCTTGTTCAATATGCGCTTTGCGTGGGCGAGAGATTGTAATGGTTTCGCAGTTTCTCCGGCATCGGCTACCTGGGCCTCGGGCAGCAGGTTCTCCGTATAGATGAAACGCCGGCAAGCTTGTCGGAAGCTTTCCGGGGTCTTTTGTTCACCGAACCCGAATACATCGACACCTTCCTCTCGGATGCGCGCGGCGAGGCGCGTGAAATCGCTATCGGAGGACACCAGGCAGAAGCCGTCGAACCGGCCGCTGTGCAACAGATCCATCGCATCGATCACTAGCGTGATATCGGACGCATTCTTGCCAGTCGTATAGGCGAACTGCTGATGTGGAATGATTGCATACTTGGAAAGAATGTCAGCCCATGACCTCGAGCGCGTGCTGGAGAAATCGCCATAAATTCGGCGGACGCTGGCTTCTCCAATCTTGGCGATTTCCTCGAACAGACCATCGGCAATCTTAGCAGATGCGTTGTCGGCATCGATCAAGACAGCCAGACGAGGTGAGCGAGATTCTGAGGCCATGGTTTCCTTAAGGCGTGAGGCAAGCGGACCCGATGAGACAGCCGGCACGCCGTTTGGGCTTTGACGAACCAGAGAAGAAGATTAGCAGACGTCCGAGCATTCGGCTACAGCCCCTTCGGCGCACCAACCGCCGGATGGAGCATAGATGGCCTGAGTTAAGGTTGTGTTCATTAGTCTCACAGGGGTTATTGCCCAGATCATACATGTCCGAGATAAGTCAAAACGCCCCGTTCACAGGGGGTGCCTCCCGGGTCCGGAGTTGGGGGATTTTCGGACCTAATTGGGATGCTCCCTCGGTTTTCCGAATTTCTTCCGGAAAGCTTCAGGGAGGAAAACTGCTTAATCGAGCAAAAAACTTAGCCGCGCATCGGCTTTTGCTGGGGCGATTTCCAGGAATTCGGCTGTCACTACATTTTCAGCCACGAACGGATCGCTATTCACTCTGCTCTGCAGGTCCGACAGTGACGTGTTGTGGGCCACGATCCCACCGCCCAAGTTGGGTTTCAGACTACCGGCCAACAAAAACACGCCGTCATCAAAACCACGTTTGATCCATTCCTTGTGGCCTTCCATGAATTGGCCGGCGTTCGCTTTATTGTCTGAAAATTTGAGAAGTACGACAAACTTTGGATGGGTCCTCCGGTCGATCCGCCGAGCGCGGTCGTGGCACTGGATTGCCGGGTCGAACCCGGCAATGACACGGGGACATAGGGAAGCGGGCAGACTTGGGGACGCGCGCAGCTTTACGCGTCCCTGTCCTAATCCCCCTCACGCCTGCGCCAGCGCCTGCTCCAGATCGGCGATGATGTCGGCCACGTCCTCGATGCCGACCGAGAGGCGCACCAGGCCGTTGGTGAGGCCGCGGGCGATGCGGTCTTCGACCGGGACTTCGGCGTGGGTCATGGTCGCGGGATGGGTGATCATGGTTTCGACCGCGCCCAGGCTCTCGGCCAGGCCGCAGAGTTTGACTTGGTTCATCACTTTGCGGCCGGCTTCGAGGCCGCCGGTGAGCTCGAACGAGATCATGCCGCTGAAGCCCGACATCTGGGCCTTGGCGATGGCGTGCTGGGGGTGCGAGGCCAAGCCGGGATAGGCGACGCGCGCGACCTTCGGATGGGCCTCCAAGAATTCCGCGACCTTTTGGGCGCTCTCGGCGTGGCGCGCCATGCGCAGGTGCAGGGTCTTGAGACCCGCGAGCGTCAGCCAGCAGTCGAACGGGCTGGGCACCGCGCCGATGGTCTTCTGAATGAACTTGAGCTCGTCGCGGATATCGTCGCGGTTGGTGACCACCACGCCGCCGATGATCTGGTTGTGACCGTTCAGATACTTGGTGGTCGAATGCATGACGATGTCGGCGCCGAGTTCGAGCGGGCGCAGGAACACCGGGGTCGCAAAGGTCGAGTCGACGCCGAGGGTGAGCCCGTGTTCCTTGGCGATGGCGGCCATGGCTTCGATATCGGTGATCTTGAGCAGCGGATTGGTCGGGGTCTCGATCCAGAGCATCTTGGTCTCCGGCCGGATCGCCTGGCGCACGGTCTCGGGCTGGGAGGTATCGACGTAGGTGAAAGCCAGGCCATAACGCGCCAACACCTTGTTGAAGTGCCGCGAGGTGCCGCCGTAGACGTCGTCCGAGCAGACCACGTGATCGCCCGCGGACAACAGCTTCATGCAGGAGTCGACCGCCGACATGCCGCTGGAATAGCAGATCCCGTGTTTGCCGCCCTCGATCGCGGCCAAATTGTCCTCCAGCACCTGGCGGGTCGGGTTGGACGCGCGGGTGTAGTCGAAGCCCCGGTCCTTGCCGACTTCCTCGAGCACGTAGGTCGCGGTCTGGTAGATCGGCGGCACGATGGCGCCGGTCGTGGGATCGGGCGTGATCCCGGCGCGCACCACCGTTGTGTCGAAGCGCAAGGGGGGGTCGGACTTCGTGGTCTGATCGGAGGTCACGGGGGCAATTCCTTCGGCTAGGGCGGACGCGGCAAAAACGGCGCGGAGGACTGAGCCCTAACACCTGGGCCATGGCCCGCCCGCCGTCAAGCCGCCGGTAGCCCGCCGCCGCCACGCCATCCGCGCCTCGCGCCCGGTCCCGCCCCCGGTCGCACCCCTGGTCCTGGCCCCGGTCCCGCCCCGGGCCGCTTGCCCGGCGGCCCCGCCGTCCCCATCTCTAGAGAGTCCTGGGCGCATATCGACCCAAAGAGAACCGTGAATTTTCCTCTAATTCATATGGTTAGGGTCTTGTCATCTTAGATTGCATGGCTCCAAGGCGATAACTTCCAATAACACCAGCCCAATCCATAGGGAGACCCCATCAGGTGCCAGACAACAGCCGAATGCCGGGCCTGAGCTTCGGACACCGGACCCGGGACCATGCCGCCTGGGACCGGACGCCGCCCGATCGCGTCGCCGAACCTGACCTTTACGACGGCGTGCTGTCGCGCCGAGTCACCGCGTATATCCTGGATCTGGTCCTGATTTTCGGGCTTTGGCTCGCCCTGTCCCTGGTCTTCGGCGTGGTCGGGATCTTGACATTCGGAGCGCTCACGCCGCTCGGCCTGGTCGTGCTCGCCATCCTCCCGGTCGCCTACCACACGGTTTTTATCGGCCGCGGTGGCGCCACCCCGGGCATGCAGGTTTTCGATCTCGAGGTGCGGAGCTGGACCGGAACGCCACCCGATTATTCCCAGGCATTCCTGACCACCGTGTTGTTCTATGCCAGCATCAGTGTGACCGTATGGCTGGTGCTGCTGGTGCCGCTGTTCACGGACCGCAATCGCACGCTCCACGACATCCTGGCCGGTACGATCGTGGTGCGCCGCACCCGCCCGCGCGCGGCCACATCCCAGGGGGCCACATCCTAAGCGGCTTGTGAGTTTAAGCACGATCTCTATAGGCCAATGTTCGGGACCTTTGGTATAGTGGACCCATGAACGACGGCCCCGCACCCGAGGCGCCGCGGCAATGGGATGGCGCGCAGGCCCTGCCCAAGCAGGTCTATTACGTCCTGGCGGAAGGCCCCTGCCCCTATTTGCCCGGCCGGCGCGAGCGCAAATTGATCACCGAGATGCCAGCCTCGACCGATGGCGAGGCCACGGCACGCTACACCCTGTTGTCGCGCGCCGGATTCCGGCGCAGCCATCAATACGCCTACCGGCCGGCCTGCACGGATTGCGCGGCCTGCGTCCCAGTCCGAGTGCGGGCGACCGATTTCGAGGCCAGCGCCTCGCTCAAGCGGGTTGCGCGGGCCAACCGCAACCTGGTCGCCGCCGAGCGCCCGGCCGAGCCTACCGACGAGCAGTACGATCTGTTCAGCCGCTACATCCAGGCGCGCCATGGCGACGGCGAGATGGCCGATATGACCGCGCTCGACTATCACGGCATGGTCCGGCACACCCGGGTCGAGACTCGAATTACCGAGTATCGCGACGCCGGCGGCAAACTTGTCGCGGCCTGCCTGTTCGACCGCCTCGAGGACGGGCTTTCGGCGGTCTACAGCTTTTTCGAACCCGAGCTCGAGGGACGCAGCCTGGGCAACCATATGGTGCTGCGGCTGATCGAGACCGCGCGCGCGGAAGCGCTGCCCTACGTCTACCTCGGTTACTGGATCGCGCAGGCACCCAAGATGTCCTACAAGACACGATTTCGGCCGCTGGAAGCCCTCGGCAAGAACGGCTGGAAAGCCGTCGAATCTTAATCTGGTCTAGTTTTTAGACCATCCGGGCCTAGGCGCCCGGGCCTAGTTGCAGTGTCGTGGGCGGCCCCCTATGCTCGGATCATGAAGACCTCGTGGATGGAGGTTCGATTTGATTCCAATGCGGTAAACCGCAAATCAAAGGGAGGCACTTAATCCATGAAAAAATCTGGCAAATCCCCCAAACAGCCTGCGTCGAAAAATTTGAAGCGCCGCGAGTTTTTGACCACGGCCGCGGCGACGACCGCGGCCGGCGCCGTCGCCGCCTCGAGCCTTGCCGCTCCGGCGATCGCGCAGGGACGCAAGGAAATGGTGATCGTGTCCAGTTGGGGCCGCGACTTCCCCGGGCTCGGCACCAGCGCCCAACGCTTCGCGCAGCGCGTGACCGACGCCACCGATGGCCGGATCACGACCCGCTACTTCGCGGCCGGCGAGCGTGTCGGCGCCTTCGACGTGTTCGACGAGGTCGCCTCGGGCAACGCCCAGGCCTACATCTCCGCCGAATATTATTGGAAGGGCAAACATCCGGGCTTCGCGTTCTTCACCTCGGTGCCGTTCGGCCTGACCTATGCCGAGATGGGCTCGTGGATCCATTTCCTCGGTGGCCAGAAATTGTGGGACGAGGTGTCCGGTAGCTTCGGCCTCAAGGCCCTGCCTTGCGGCAACACCGGCTGCCAGCCGGGTGGCTGGTTCAACAAGGAGATCGAAACGGTCGACGACCTCAAGGGCTTGAAGATGCGCATCCCGGGCCTCGGTGGCGACGTCATCGCCAAGGTTGGCGGTTCGCCGGTTTCGCTGCCCGGCGGCCAGATTTACGAAAACCTGGTGTCCGGCGCGATCGACGCGACCGAATGGGTCGGCCCCTGGAACGATTATTTCCTGAAATTGTATGAGGCCGCCAAGTACTACTACTTCCCGGGCATGCACGAGCCCGGCGGATTCGTCGCCCTCGGCATGAACGCATCCTGGTGGGGCAGCCTCACGAACAGCGAGCGCATAACGATCGAATCAGTTGCGATCCAGGAATCGGAACTCATGATGTCCGAGACCAACGCCAACAACTCGATCTACCTGAAGAGGATGATCGACGAGCACGGTGTCAAGCTGCGGGAGTTCAACGACGACATCTATGAAGCCTTTGGCGAGGCCGCCCAGGCGGTTTCGGAAGAAGCGGCCGCGCACAGCGACCTGGCAAACCGCATCTACCAAAGCTTCTTGGCAGCGCGTAGCAACGTGGGGGGCTGGATGAAGCTGGCGGATGTCGGCTACTCCACGAAACGCAACACCGTTCTGGGTCTCTAACCGAGCCTGGAATCATGCCGCGCATGGGACGGGGCCTGGCCCCGTCCCATGGTTTTTTAAGGCCGCCTGCCGATGGCTATCTCCGCTTCCGAGAATGCCGGTGAACTCTACCTGCCCACGGCTTGGACTCTGTTTTTCCGGTTTTTCGCGTGGTCGGTGGTCGCCTCGCTGTTCGCGTTCCTGTTCAACACCTATCTGACATTCTGGCTTGACTGGCCGGGGTCGGCCTCGGCCCTTGGGCCGGATGCTTCGGCGCGGGCCTGGCTCCAGATCTTGATTTACCTGCTGGCCATTGCCGGTCCGGCCACTTTCGTCGTCAGGTCCAAGTCACGCAGCCTTCGCCAGGACGACGCCACCATGACCGCCATCGCCTCCTATATCGTCAAGGCGGCTTTCTGGGCGGTGCTCCTGATCGGAATAGTGGACGCGGGAATTTCCTTTCTTCGAGTCGAGGACTTACTCAAACCGCTGGTCGGCAAACAAATGGCCCTGGATCTCGGTCGCAACCAATTTCGGGGGCCCTATATCCATGGGCCCTTACTCGCGATTTCGGTGATACTGCCGACCTTCGTCCGAACTTACGGCTTTACCTGGCTCGCCTTGCTCGTGGTGGTGGCGGAGTTAAACATTGTAATCTCCCGTTTCATTTTCTCCTACGAGCAGGCCTTCATGTCCGATTTGGTGCGTATGTGGTACGGCGCGCTGTTCCTGTTCGCCAGCGCCTATACCCTGATCGAGGAAGGTCATGTCCGGGTCGACGTGCTGTACTCGGGATTTACCGACAAGACCAAGGGCTTGGTCAATGCGGTCGGAGCCGTGGTGCTCGGCCTGCCGATTTGCTGGACGATTCTGCTCGTCGGCCTGAGCAAGCCGTCGAGCATCATCGCCGGCCCGCTGCTCACCCTCGAGGTCACGCAGTCGGGCTTCGGTATGTACATCAAGTATCTGATGGCGGGCTTCTTGGCCGTCTACGCCATATCGATGGCGATCCAGTTTTCTGGCTACTTCTTGGAAGGTATCGCCGACTACCGGCGCGATCCAGGCAAACGCCAACTCGAAACCGCGATTCCACAATGACCGAGGGGTGCTGACGGACCGTTATGGAGCTGGTATTCCTCGCACTTTTGATCGTGCTAATGGCCACGGCCTTGGGCTCTGGATTTCCGGTTGCCTTCGCGTTGCCCGGCTCCGCGATTCTTTCGGTCGGCGCCGCCGCCTTGGCCGGTTACGTATTCGCCGGCGACTCCAGCGCCTATTTCGCCCAGGGCGGCCCGGTCCAATGGTTGACCGCCGGCGTCACCAACTTCCGTGGCATCTACTGGGAGGTCGAACGCGACACCTTAATCGCGATTCCTCTGTTCGTGTTCATGGGCATCATGTTGCAGCGCTCGCGGATCGCCGAGGACCTTTTGGTCGCCATGGCTCAATTATTCGGCCCGGTCCCTGGCGGGCTGGGCATCTCGGTCGTCTTCGTCGGTGCACTGCTGGCGGCCACGACCGGTATCGTCGGCGCGACCGTGGTGGCGATGGGCCTGATCTCGCTGCCGGTCATGAGGCGCAACAACTATTCCAATGCGCTCGCGACCGGGACCATTGCGGCTTCGGGCACGCTCGGCCAAATAATCCCCCCCTCGATCGTGCTGATCATTCTCGCCGATCAGTTGGCCAGCGCCGTCGATCAGGCGAGTTCCGCACGCAAGGCTCTTTACAAGCAGGCGACCGGCGAATTCTCGATGCCGTCCGAGTTTGATGTGGTCTCGACCAGCGCCGGCGACATGTTCATGGGTGCGTTCATACCGGGCTTGGTTTTGGTCGGCGCCTACATGCTGTTCATTCTGGTGATCGCCTTGCTGCGGCCCAAGCTGGCACCCGCGGTCCCATTCGAGGGAAAGTACGACGCACGCTTCGCGCTGCGCGTGATCGTGACCTTAGCACCGCCGCTGACACTCATCCTGGTCGTGCTCGGCTCGATCATCACAGGCATCGCAACGGTCAACCAGGCCGGCGCCATTGGCGCCGTCGGGGCGACAATCATGGCCGGCGCGCGGCTCTATCAAGGACGGCGCGGCGCCGTTGCGCCGGCGGCGCTGAGCGCGGTTTCGATCGCCGTGATTCTTGTCATCCTCAGTGTCTCTCCCATCAACGTAAAAAGGATCGACACCGATCAAGACGTGATCGCGCTGGTTCTGGCCAGTATCGCGGTCGCGGGCTTCATCGTCTCGGTAATCTGGAGTGGCTGGCGGGTCTATCAGGTCGACGATTCCCTGCGCGGAGTCATGGTCGAAACCGCCAAGACCACCTCGCTGGTGTTCATCATCCTGCTCGGCGCTGCAATGCTGACCGCCGCCTTCCGCGCGTTCGGCGGCGAAGATCTGGTGCGCGAATTCCTGACCAGCCTGCCCGGCGGGTTCTGGGGCCAGTTCATCATCGTCATGCTGGTAATCTTCGTCCTCGGATTCTTTCTCGATTTCATCGAGATCGCTGTGGTCGTGGTGCCGATCGTGGCGCCGATCCTATTGACCGATCCGTCGGCCAATATCACCGCCGTCTGGCTCGGCGTCATGATCGGCCTCAACATCCAAACCTCGTTCCTGACTCCGCCTTTCGGATTTGCGCTGTTCTATCTGCGCGGTGTCGCGACGGCCGCGGTCAAGACCGTGGAGATGTACAAGGGCGTGATCTCGTTTATCGGTCTGCAGCTCATCGCGTTGGCTATCGTTGGCGTAACCCCGAGCCTGGTCAACTACCTGCCCAACCGGATATCTCTGACCGCGGATACCGCGCCGCCGCCGCTCAATCCACGCCTGCAGTATTGCCTCGAGCAGAACATCTTCGCCCAATATCGCGATCGGGAGACCGAGATTCGCGACGCCATCGGCCGCGCCCGTGCCCTGGATATCGGAATCCTTCCGAAGAAACTGGCGAAATCTATTGAGGATGCCCTCGACAAGGCGGAAGGGACATTCGATCTGCTTGAAGCCATTCGCAAGGCAAGGTCAGTCGTCGAAAACCAAACCGACGCCTATCGCCCGCTTCACAGCGAGGTCCGGCTGATCCAGCGGCGCATGACAGGCATCGAGACCGAAACCAGGGAATTGGAACGGCAGGCCCATCTGCTCGGAGAAGACCCCAAGGAACAAGCAAAGAAACAGGCGATTTGGGAGGACATCGAGACCATCGCCGCCGAGCGCGAGGCCTTGCGGGCGGAGATACCGGAGCACTGGGAGAGCGAACACGAGCAATTCCGAGTCGTACAGAAAGCCGAGGACAAGGCGCTCAAGACCTATAGAAGAAACGTTGACCAGGCTTATGAGCCGATCGGCGAACTCGTGAGAGTTATAGCGGGAGCCGACCGGCTCGCCGCCCTCGACCCGGAGCTCATGGCGCTGACCCAACAGGTCACCAGCGGCGATCCCGCCGAAGCCGTGGCAAGTCTCGCGGCGGCCGCCAAGGCCGTCGGCGCGGTCGCGGGGGCCGGCAAGATCAAGTCGAACCTGTCGAGCGCACGCCGGGCGCTGCGCAAAAAGAACCCGGACCGCGAGAAGGCACTCAAGAAATTGAACCAGGCCCTGAAGATCTACCGCGAGGAGCTCGCCTGGCGCCAACGGGCCAAGGTCGAACTGCTGCCGGGTCTGGAAGCTTATGAAATGGCGATCCGGGACACCATCGGCATCCGCAAACAATCGCGCCTGCCCCACGAAATGGCCCTCGAGTTGGTCGCCTGCACGGCCGAGCACAGGGACATCTCGCTACATTTCTAGCCTTTCCGAATGACGGCTGTAGCGGGTCGTTAGCGTCTGGTCCTTGCGCGGCCCGGCGACTCGCCACACCACCTGCCAAGCGTCCGGTGCGAGGACCCGAAACCTGCCTTGATAGCGATCTTCGCGACAGCGATGATCGGCGTTCCAGGTCCCAGCCGTCAGGTCCAGGTCATGAAACGGGGCGCCATCGTCGAAGGCGACTTCCGCGCGCCCCGGCGCGGGAAAAGCATAGTTATAGACCCGCTCGGTCCGGCCCTGATAGGCGCCAATGCGCAGCACGCCGCGCTCGCGGTAGATCAACCGCGCGCCGCAAGGGGTAAAGACGGCGAGGCCGTCGAGCCGGCCGCGTTGCTTGGTCCGCCGATCGTCCAGAATCCGGCTCAGGTGCCAGGCGCCCTCGAGAAAGGCGCTCAGATCGGATACGCCGCATACGCCCTGGCGATCGCGTAGCTTCTCCACTCTCAACCCCCATGAACGGTCTCTCCGAGGAGGCGATTTTACGAGCCGGCCAGGCTACGTGAATTTGCCCGACCTTGGAAAGCCCTTGGGCGGCAGGCGGCCGGCCGCGCCGCGCTTGCCGAGCCAGTTCATCAAGTTGGTTTCGGTGCGAGTCTTGCCCCCGCCCATAACCCAGCTCAACCCATCGTCGCGCTTGAACGTCGTGACGTCGGACAGCCCGCCGTCTTTATAACGCTGCAAGATGGTGCCACGGCCGCGTGTCATCTCCGGCAGGTCGTCGAGCGGGAAGAACAACAGCTTCCGGTTTTCGCCGACGACCGCCACCATGTCGCCCTCGGCCAACGCGCAGGCGGTGGCCTCGACGCCGCTGGCGAGGTTGAGCACCTGCTTACCGTTCTTGGTCTGCGCGACGACCTCGTTCTCGGGCACCACGAAGCCGCGCCCGTCGGCGGCAGCGATGACCAGCTTCTGCCCCGGGCGGTGGACCCGCAGGGTCACGATGTCCTGGTCGTTGGGCAGGTCGACCATCAGGCGCACCGGATCGCCGAAACCACGGCCGCCCGGCAGCTTGTCGGCGCCGATGGTGTAGAAGCGGCCGTTGGTGGCGAAGACCAAAAGCTTGTCGGTGGTCTGGGCGCGCAGCACGAAGCGCGCCCGGTCGCCCTCCTTGTATTTCGCATCCGAGGTGT
The DNA here is from genome assembly GCA_964194965.1 of uncultured Acidimicrobiia bacterium. Taxonomy (GTDB): domain Bacteria; phylum Pseudomonadota; class Alphaproteobacteria; order Kiloniellales; family J153; genus JACZVL01. Next base: position 11,070 of record CAXMQD010000603.1, read on the forward strand.
CCTCGGCGTGACCCTTGAGCGCCCGAATCCAGCCCTTCTGCGAACACAGGATGGTGACCGGCTCGCGCTCGACCACGGCCTCCAGCGGCACCACCACGTCGGACGGGGTTTCGCCCAATTCGGTGCGGCGCCGGCCGGCCTCGGTCTTCGGTCCAAAGGCCTTCTTGATGTCCCGGACCTGTTCGACGATCGCGGCCCAGACCCGACCGCCCTGTTCCGGGGGCTTGCCGGCGTCCTTGACCAGTTTCTTCAGCTCGGCCCTCTCGGCGGTCAAGGCGTCGTGCTCCTTGCGGATGCCCTGCTCTTCGAGCTTGCGCAGGGCGCGCAGGCGCATGTTGAGGATCGCCTCGGCCTGGACCTCGCTCAGCTTAAAGCGCTTGCACAACGCCGGCTTGGGATCTTCCCGACTGCGGATGATTCTGATCACCTCGTCGATGTTCAGATAGACGATCAGGTATCCGTCGAGGACCTCCAGACGTTTGGCGATCTTGTCGAGCCGGAACCGCGAGCGCCGCAGCAGCACCCCATGGCGATAGTCCAGAAAGGCGCGCAGCACTTCGCGCAGGTTCATCACCCGCGGTGTTTGCTCGGCGTCGAGCACGTTCATGTTGAGCCCGATACGGGTCTCCAGGTCGGTTTGGCGGAACAGGGATTCCATCAGCACCTGGGGATCGACGTTGCGGCTCTTGGGTTCGAGCACAAGGCGCACGTCTTCGGTCGATTCGTCCTGCACGTCGCCCAACATGGTCAGCTTGCGGGCCAGCATGAGTTCGGCGATTTTCTCGACCAGGCGCGACTTCTGGACCTGGAACGGCATCTCGGTGACCACCACCTGGTAGCCACCGCCCTTGAATTTCTCGACCTCCCAGCGCGCGCGCAGGCGGAACGCCCCGCGCCCGGTCCTGTAGGCCTCGACGATATTCTCGCGCGATTCCACCAGCACGCCGCCGGTCGGAAAGTCCGGCCCCGGCATCAACTCGACCAGCTTGGCGATGGTCGCCTTGGGGGTCTTGATCAGGTGCAGCAGCGCGTCGCAGATTTCGCCCACGTTGTGAGGCGGGACCGAGCTCGCCATGCCGACCGCGATGCCCTGGGCGCCGTTGGCCAGCAG
>CAXMQD010000604.1:0-4750 GCA_964194965.1 uncultured Acidimicrobiia bacterium
GCCACGCGCCCGGCATGGGCCGGGTCGAAGCCGTAGACCAGCCGATCCAGGAAGCGCCGCCGCGCCGCGCTGCTGTCGCGGAACAATCCGTCCATGCGCGGGCTGAGCCAGACGATGGCCACAATCTCGCCGAGCTCCCGCTGGCTGCGTGCCGGCGCACCGTCGATCCGGACGACGCGGCGCTCGCGCGGCCGGCCGGTCGCGCCGCGGCCCTCGCCGCCGCCGTTGCCGCCGCCGTTGCCATTCGCGCCCATCGCCGGGTCGCGCCCGGTGCCTAGATCGCGCGGGCCCTCGGGAGTGGCCACGGTGGCCGCGACGGCCCACGGCCCGGCGGCCGGCACGGTCCGGCGGTCGACATCGCTCAGCCGCGCCCGGCGCAGGCCGCGCCCGGGCGCCAGGTAGGAGATCGCCTCCAAAAGATTGGTCTTGCCGGCACCGTTGGGCCCGGCGAGCACCACGGGGCGTCCATCGGCCTCGATTTCAGCGCGCGCGTAGCAGCGGAAATTGGTGACCATGAGCCGGGACAGCCACACCCGGCGCGGCGCCGGGCGACCATCGGGGCGCCCATCGGGGCGACCACCCGGGCGCACGGTCGGAAACGCCGCGACAGCGCCCCCCACAGCGCCATCCGCGGCGCCCCCTGTCGCGCGCGCGCCTATCGCGCCCTCCGCGGCGCCCTCTGCGGCGCCCTCCGCGGCGCGAGATCGAATGGAAATGGCCCTGTTCGTCAATTGGTTGGCCAATGGTCCGGTCGGTCGGCCACGCTGCTTATACCCGCATGGGCATGAGCACGTAGAGAGCGCTCGAATCGGAAACATCGCTCATTATCGTCGGCGAGGCCGAGTCGGCGAGGCTGATTTTTGCATCCTCGCCCTCGATTTGCTGCGCGATGTCAAGCAGATAGCGAGAATTGAAACCGATCTCCATTTCCGGACCGCTGTAATCGATCTCGACCTCTTCGGTGGCGGTATCGTTCTCCGGGCTGCTGGCCGAGAGCGTGATGGCGCCGTTCGCGATCATTAGCTTCACCGCGCGGCTCTTCTCCGAGGAGATGGTGGAAACTCGATCCACCGCTGCGCGAAAGCTTTGACAGCGTACCTGGACGATCTTGTCGTTGCCGGTCGGGATCACGCGCTCGTAGTCCGGGAAGGTGCCGTCGATCAGCTTGGAGGTCAGCAGCGCGGCGCCACAGGCGAACCGGATCCGGGTATCCGACAGCGATACGCTGACCGTCTCCTCGGTCTCATCAAGCAACTTGCGCAGCTCGACCACCGTCTTGCGCGGCACAATGACGCCGGGCATGTCCGCCGCGCCCTCCGGCAGCGGCATCTCGAAGCGCGCCAGCCGGTGGCCATCCGTGGCCACCGCGCGCAAAACGTCGATGTTTCCGGTCTTGGCGGCATGCAGGTAGATGCCGTTGAGGTAGTAGCGGGTCTCCTCGGTAGAGATGGCAAAGCGAGTCCGGTCGATCAGATTGCGCAGTTCGCCGGGTTGCATCATGAAGGAGTGCGGCAGATCCACTTCCCCGGTCGCGGGAAAGTCCTCGCGCGGCAGGGTCGCGAGCGTGAACACCGAGCGCCCCGCCTCGACCTTGATCTGACCGCCGTCGCCGGCGCTCGAGACTTCGACCTGGGCGCCCTCGGGCAACTTGCGGACGATATCATAAAGCGTATGCACCGGCGCCGTGGTGGCGCCCGGCTCGCCGATCTCGGCCGGCACCGCATCGACAATAGTCAGATCCATGTCGGTCGCGGTCAGCGACAACCGTCCATCGCCGGCGTCGATCAGGACGTTGGCAAGGATCGGGATGGTATTGCGGCGCTCGACGGCGCTTTGTACATGGGCCAATGTCTTGAGCAGGGCGGCACGTTCAATGGTCAGCTTCATAATGTCTCAGCGTGGTCGTTCGGGACGATGGATCACGGAGCCTGGCGCCCCGGCCGCGGTCCCCATTGGGCACCCCGGGCCAAGGCCGCTCGTTGCTCTCCGCACCGCTTTCCGGGAGGCAGGCGTCAGCGCCCTGGATACGGTGGATCAGTATAGCGGGGAACCGCCCGGAACGTAAGCTTTAAGCGCGGATAGGCAAAGTTTTCCAGGCCGCCCCGAGCCCTATGCCGATGGGTCCCTTGGACTGGCTTCGGCGCCTGCCGAGCTGGACCCGGCAACCCAGCCGGATCGCGCTGGCCGGGCGGCCGGGGACCGGGTTACGGCCAAGAATCGGCGGGAATTATTCCAAAGATTATTGGTTTTATGCCTCGAGCATGCGGCGCAGCAGCTCGACATCCTCGGCGAAGCCGGGGTCGGTGGACTTGAGTTCCTCTATCTTGCGCACCGCGTGCATAACAGTGGTGTGGTCGCGGCCGCCGAACTTTCGGCCAATTTCCGGCAAGGAACGGGCGGTGAGCTGCTTGGACAGGTACATGGCGACCTGGCGCGGCCGGGCCACGGCGCGGGCACGCCGGGCCGAGTGCATGTCGGTCACGCGCACATTGAAGTGCTCGGAGACCCGTTTCTGAATCTCCTCGATGGTGACCCGGCGGTCATTGGCGCGCAGCAGATCGTGGAGCAGCTCTTGGGACGATTCCAGCGTGATCGGACGTCCGACCAAGGTCGCATGCGCCACGATGCGGTTGAGCGCGCCCTCGAGTTCGCGCACGTTCGAGGTGATTTTGTGGGCCAAGAACTCGAGCACCCTGGCCGGGATCTCCGTTTCGGTTCGCTCGGCCTTGGCCTGAAGGATGCCCAGGCGCAGCTCGTAGGTGGTCGGATGAATGTCCGCGACCAGGCCCCAACCTAGCCGCGAGCGCATGCGTTCCTCGACCCCTTCGAGGTCGGAGGGGCTCTTGTCGGCGGAAATTACTACCTGGCGGTTCTGGTCTACCAGCGCGTTAAAAGTATGAAAGAACTCCTCCTGGGTCGCCTCGCGCCCGCCGATGAACTGGACGTCGTCGATCATCAGGACGTCGACCGAGCGGAACTGGTCCTTGAAGGCGACCGTGTCCTTGGTCCTGAGCGCGCGCACGAACTGATACATGAACTTTTCGGCCGACAGATAGATGATCCGGCGCTTCGGATAGCGGGCACCAATTTCCCATGCAATGGCATGCATCAAGTGGGTCTTGCCAAGACCCACGGGGCCATAAAGGAACAGCGGATTGAATGGCACGCTGCCGGCCTCGGCGACGCGCCGGGCGGCGGCATAGGCCAGCTCGTTCGGCTTGCCGACCACGAAATCCTCGAAGGTGAACCTTCGGTCCAAGGGCGCGCTCAGGTCTCGGTAGGAGTTATCGGCATCGCTGCGCGCGACGGCGGGCGCGACGACAGGTTGGCGGGGCGGCCGGGATTCCGCCACTTTGGGCGCACAATCGGGTTTCGGCGCCGGGCGCGGCGGCGGTTGAACGACGATCTCGACGCGCTCGATTCCAACGTCCTCGTCCTGCCACAGAATTTGAATGCGCTCGGCGTAGTTGCTCACCACCCAATCGCGCATAAAGCGCGTGGGCACGGACATACGCGCCACGCCGTTCTTGGCCCCGACCATGGTCAATGGTTTCAGCCAACTCCGGAAAGCCGCGTCGCCGACCTCCGCGCGCAGGCGCCCCCGCACCCGCGCCCACTCCTCGCCACTGCCCAGGCTATCCCGCCCATCGCCGAGCATGTTCATGTCCCCCGCTTTGCCGCAGCGCCCCAATCGCGGCCCGCCCCAACCGGCCCGCCGCAATTCGAAACGCATTGCTCTTATGAGCGCCGGGCCACGGCCACGGCACGTTCGACTCTATCTTCGCAGTCTCACCGCCGGGGATCGCCGCAATACCCACGCACCCATACACGGTGTGAAAATTCTTTTTCCCATTCGATGCGAGTAACGCTGCAAGGGCGCGGGAAGAGAACATGATTTACGACAGGTCCCCAACAAACCGAAGCCGACGAACAGGCTACTTTTCACGGATGAGATTTTTCAACCTTCCCGCGGAGCGCGCCTGTATTTATTATCTTTCCCCGCTTGTCGCCCCCACATTCTAAAACAGCCATTAAGAGGCCGTCGGTATGGGAATGTTATTATTTGATTTTTACTCGGATTTATTTGCCCGAGCGGCCCAAGGACCGTTCATTCGAATGTACCCGTAGCATGGTTCCGTGACAAGCGGTCCGAAAAGAGAACGCCGATTTTTTTTGCCCCGATTTGGCTTTCCAAAGCCGGTTCGTGTAAAGCCGGCACGACCGACGCCTGCCGGCCACGCGATTCCAAACATACGCATGCAAGACGGCGCTCAATGTATTGAATCCATTGCGCTGACATAATCGACGCGGCCCCATAGGCATGCAAATTCATACCATTCGAGCGCGCCGAATCGATTCTGAAAAATTGACCGCGACGTATTGATTCTGAAAAAGAAAACCGCACCCGCGTAAGAACGGGCGCGGCCGATTCGCGATTTAGCGGCGCGTGGTGTTTGCGCGCGTCGCGCGTTTACGCCATCGCCTTGATGCGCGTAGACAGGCGCGAGAGTTTACGCGCGGCGGTGTTACGGTTCATCACACCGACGCGGGCGCTGCGATGAAGTTCCGGTTGCGCGTCCTTGAACGCGCTCTGCGCCGCGCTCTTGTCGCCGTTCGCGATTGCAAGCTCGACCTTCTTGACGAAGGTCCGCAAACGACTCACGCGCGCACCGTTGATCACGGCGCGGCGCGCGTTTCGACGAATCCGCTTCTTGGCGGAGGCATGGTGGGCCATTGGCTCGACCTATAT
>CAXMQD010000605.1:0-5937 GCA_964194965.1 uncultured Acidimicrobiia bacterium
CCATGCCGGTGATCGCCTGGCGCGCCAGCACCCGCAGCACCTCGCTAAGCGGCACGTCTTCCTGGGTCGCGGCGCGGGCATAACCGCGGTTGCGGTAGTGCTCCTCGAGCGCGGCATCGAGATTGGCCGCGACGCCCGCCATGCGCTGCATGCCGAGCGCCTCGCAGCGGGTCTGTTCGACGCTGTCGAATATCTGGCGCGCCATCTCGGCGCCGGGGCGCGCCCGCCGATGCACCTTGTCGTCGTGGTGGCGCAGGCGCAGCGCGATGGCGTCGGCCTCGCCGCGCACCGTGGCCGCATCCTCGGGCGGCAAATCGCGCGCCGGCAGCGGCAACCGCGCCTCGGTGCCGACCAGACCCTGTCCGCTCGGGGTGAAGCTCGCCGTGATGTCGTCGCGCTCGCAAATGGCGCGAATCGCCGCGCCGGTGGTGCGGCGGAAACGCTCGATTGGATTTTCGATCTCGGACACGGGGGCTAGCGCGCTAAACCAACGTCGCCTTGACGCCGCTTTCGGGGAGTTCGGTGCCGAAGCAGCGCTGGTAGTACTCGGCCACCACCGGGCGCTCGATCTCGTCGCACTTGTTGAGGAAGGTGACCCGGAAGGCGAAGCCGATGTCGTTGAAGATTTTGGCGTTCTCGGCCCAGGTGATCACCGTGCGCGGGCTCATCACGGTGGAGATGTCGCCGTTGATGAAGCCGGAGCGGGTCAGGTCCGCCAGCGCCACCATGGCGGTGATCCTCTCGCGTTCCTCCTTGGTATCGTACTGCGGGCACTTGGCGAGGACGATTTTCTCCTCCTCCTCGTGAGGCAGGTAGTTCAGCGTCGCGACGATATTCCAGCGGTCCATCTGGCCCTGGTTGATCTGCTGGGTGCCGTGATAGAGCCCGGTGGTGTCGCCGAGCCCGACGGTGTTGGTCGTGGAGAACAGCCGGAACGCCGGATGGGGCTCGACGATCCGATTCTGGTCGAGCAGGGTCAGCCGGCCGTCGACCTCGAGCACCCGCTGAATCACGAACATGACGTCCGGGCGCCCGGCGTCGTATTCGTCGAACACCAGCGCGATCGGGTGCTGCAGCGACCAGGGCAACAAGCCCTCGCGGAACTCGGTCACCTGCTTGCCGTCCTTGAGCACGATCGCGTCCTTGCCCACCAGGTCGATGCGGCTGATGTGGCTGTCCAGGTTGATGCGCAGGCACGGCCAGTTGAGCCGCGCCGAGACCTGCTCGATATGGGTCGATTTGCCGGTGCCGTGATAGCCCTGGATCATGACTCGCCGGTTGTAGGCGAAGCCCGCCAGGATCGCGAGTGTGGTATCGCGGTCGAAGCGGTAGACGTCGTCGACATCGGGCACGTAGCCGTTGGTCTGGCTGAAGGCCGGGACCTGCATGTCGCTGTCCAGGCCAAAGGTCTGACGCACCGATACCGTGATGTCGGGCCCGTCGAGCGGCAGTTCGCCGCCGCCGTTGGCGTGTTCTGATGCCATGGACTAAATTCCGTCAAGAATGCTGTCGTTATTTCACAGGGCGTACTACCCGATCCGGACCTTTATGCAAAGCTGATCTTGAGCGCCCCATAGGCTTGGTTCACGATTTTGAGGCGCTCCTCGGCCTCGGGGTCGTTGCCGGTGGCGTCGGGGTGGAGTTGCTTGACCAGTGCCATATAGCGCGCCTTCACGTCCTGGAAGCTGACCGGTTCCTCGAGGTCGAGCAGCGCCAGTGCCTTCTGTTCCTCGGTCTGCGGGGCTTCCGCGCGGCCGTTCCGGGTGCCCTCCGGGCCCTCGGAGAAGAACCCGTATCCGTCGTGAATCCGGTATCGCGCGCCGCCGATTGGGTTCCTTGTCGCGCGCTCGCCGAACTGTCCGAACGGCCAGCTCGGCCGCTGCCAGACCGTATCGAGGCGCCGATGGTATTCGATTTCCTGCTCGTTCATGCCGGCGAAGTAGTTCCATGCCAGATTGTACTGACGCACATGATCCCGGCAGAACCAATAGTACTGGTTCAGGCGGTCGCGCGCGACCGGCGCCCGGTGGAGGCCCTGCTCCGGGCAGCCCGGTGCGTGGCAATGCCGTTCGGCTTCGGTTTCGTGCTCGCGCTCGAAAGGCGCGTTGATCTCGGCGGGGACAGGTCGTCGCATGGTTCAGACTATGAATATCGCACCACTCCGAAGCAAGGCGGTCAGGGTACCATAGGCATTCGTTATTATTGGTAAAATCCGGGCGACACCGGGCGGGCGCGATCTTCGGTCGCGGCCTATTATCACCGAGACTTGGTTTTACCACCACCGTGGCAGGCCGGAGAGACCCGGGTCTGGCCGCCGCGCCGGGTCCATTCGGCCCCGGTCAGGGTCTGCATCGACAGCGCGTGGAGCCCTTGCTCGAGCTCCCGCTCGAGGATTTTGTTGACCGTTTGGTGGCGGCGCACCAGCGGTTGTCCCTCGAAGCGGTCGGAGACCACCACCACCCGGAAATGGGATTCCGAGCCCGGTGGCACGGAATGCATGTAGCTCTCGTTGACCACCTCCAGATGGCTGGGCGTCAAGGCGGCGGCAATCTTGGTCTCGATGCTCTGCTGCACGGTCATGGCTCGAATTTCCTGAATAGCCTCGACCAAATATGATACCTCCCGCGGCGCAAAACAATCCCGCAAGGGGACAGGTACGGCGCCGACCGTCGATCTGGAAATAGCAATTAATGCGAGTGATAGAGATAATTGACAACCGCTTTGGTTGAGTATAGTCATGGCCCACGCCCGGACGCTTCAAGAACGGGTGAAACGGGGTGATTGAGGCACGAGACTGCCATCGATGCGGATAGATAAAAACACGAAACCAGTCGGGCAGCCGGCCGGGCCGGCGGAGGCGCGCCTCAGCAGCCTGGTCAATCGCAACGTCACCATCGGACGGCGCCGTACCAGCTTGCGCCTGGAGCCGGCCATGTGGGACGCCCTCGAGGAAATCTGCCGGCGCGAGGAAATGAATCAGCACGAACTCTGCGAGCGGATCGATGAGCGCCGCCGCGCCTCCAGCCTCACCGCGGCGATCCGCGTGTTCATCGTCAACTATTTCCGGGCGGCGGCGACCGAGGAGGCGCACGCCAGCATCGGCCACGGAGCGCTCTACAAGACCCGGGCCCGGGCCAGCGACCGTGAGCGCGGCACGTCCGGCCCCGGCCGCTACGAATCGGACCCGGTGTAGAACCAGGGGCAAAGAATTCCGACCGCCGCGTCGCCGCGGGCGAAGCTGCCGCGGTCGCGCTGTCGGGGTTCGCCGCGCTTGGTTTCCCCGCGCCGCCGAAGCTGCTAGAATCATGACTTGGTTTGCCTTACCGCCTCCTTGGGGGGACCATGCTTCGCGACGAAGCGCACGTGAATCATTTGGTCGGCCGCATTTACGAAGCGGCTCTTAGCCCGGCCCAATGGAGCGGCGTTCTAGACGAACTCCGCGAGGCGCTGAACGGCGCCGCGTTCCAGATTTACACAATCGGTAACGAGACCAGGGAGTTGATCCAGCAGTGGGACTGCGGCCTGCCGCGGCAGTTCACCGACGAATATCGCGCGTATTATTCGAAACTGAGCGAGCGGAACGATCTCTTGCTGCGCGACCCGCACCTCTCGGTCATCTACGACCGCATGTTTTTCGACGAAGCCGAGATGGACCGCAGCGAGATGTACCGTTGGCGGGCGGGCTTCGATTTTCGCTACTTCATCGGCGGGCAGCTGCTCCGGACCGACTCGACCCTGTCCATGGCCGCGCTCCAACGCTCGAAACGGCAGGGACACGCCACGCAACCCGAAATCGAGGCATTCGCGGCGTTCCGGCCCCACTTGGGCCGCGCGCTCCGGATTCAGGGCCGGCTCGCGGCCCTGGAACAGGAGAGCTCAAGCGCCTGGTCGGTGATTGAGGATGCGTCGTTCGGCATCGTCGTGCTCACCGGCGATCGGCGCATTTGGCGCTGCAATCGGGAAGCCGAGCGAATCATGGCGGAGGGCGGCGAGATCGATGGGCAAGGCGGCAAGCTGGCCGCCCGGCGACCGATCGATAACGCGGCCCTGCAGCGGCTGATCGCCGGCGCCGTCGAGACCGCCCATGGCCGCGGCCGTGACGGCGGCGTGGGTGGCGGCGTCGGCGGCGGCGTGGGTGGCGGCGTGGGTGGTGGGGGCGGCTCCATGGCCCTCGCCAAGCGCGCGAGCCCCCGCCCCTATGCGGTGCTGGTCGCCCCGGTTCCCGAGCGGGTGGCGCCGGTGGCACTCGCCGCGCCGGCGGTGGTGGTGTTGCTGACCGATCCCGACCATGCGCCGGAGACGCCGGCGCAGTTGTTGCGCCGGGTTTACGGCCTGACCCGGAAGGAGGCCGAACTTGCCCTCGCCCTGGCGGCTGGTGCGACCCTGGCGGATGCGGCCAAGGGCTTGCGGATCGCCGCGGGTACGGCGCGCCGCCATTTGGCGGCGATCTTCGCCCGGACCGGAATCCACCGGCAGTCGGAGTTGGTGCGGTTGATCTTATCCCTACCGCCGACGCGACCGCATTGAGCGGCAAGTGCTTCGCGCGGCGCTCTGCGCAACGCTGTTGCAAACCGGCAACTCTTTGAAACAATAGCCGGAAATAGAATTTCTACAGCATTTGGCATAGTTTTGCCGTCTTGCGCCACGCGGGCGGCGGGCCACAAACTGTGTCGGGTCGGAACGTCCACCGGACGCTCGCCCATGGCTCGAATTCGAGATAACGGGAGGCAGACATGAACGCTGGGGATAAATTGGGACGCTACGCCGAGGGCTGGAACAAAGGAGATGCCGAGATGATTCTCTCGGCGGCATCCGAATCCTTTGTCTTCGACGACCCCAATGCTGGGGCCATCGCCCGTGAGGATTTTGCCGAATACCTGGCCGGACTGCGCGAAGTCGTCGCCGCCGCCCGCGGCACCGGGTCGAGCGAGTCGTTCATGGAATTATCGGAGGTCTTGACGCAGGAAGCCGACGGCGAGCTTTCGGCCTCATGCTGGTGGGTGATTCCCGGTACCGATATTCAAGGCAGCGGCCTCATCAAGGTCGGCAACGACGGCGTAACATCCGAGCGAATCGCCTACTACACCAAACTGCCAGAGTAGCTCCGCTGACTCACGACCGGAACCGCCGCAAAAACCAGCTGGAGCCGAGGTTGAACTCGGTTCCGCCGGGATTGCTGGGATAAGCGGGTTGCGTTGAGATGCGACACAATCGCTGGCAGATCCTGGCCGTCCTGTTTCTGGCCAGGACCGCCATGGGTTTCCAGTTCCAGTCGATCGCCTCGGTGTCGCCGTTCCTGATCGACGAATTCGCGATCGACTACGCCATGCTCGGCACCCTGATCGGGCTCTACAATCTTCCGGGCGTCGTCTTCGCGCTGCCCGGCGGCATGCTCGGAAAGCGTTTCGGCGAAAAGCAGGTGGTACTCGCCGGTCTGGTCATGATGGCGCTCGGCGGGGTTTTGGTCGGCATCGCGGACGACTATGCAACGGCCATCGCCGGCCGCACCCTAAGCGGCTGCGGCGGCGTTTTGCTCAATATCCTGCTGGCCAAAATGACCATGGACTGGTTCGCCAAGCGCGAGCTGGTCCTGGCCATGGCCATTCTGGTCAACTCCTGGCCGCTCGGGATCGCTTTGGCGTTGGTCATTCAGAGCGCCGCCGCCGTGGCGCTCGGTTGGCCGGCCGTGCTCTACGGCACCGCCGCGCTCTCTTTGCTGTCATTCGCCTTGATCGCGGTTGGTTATCGGCCGCCGCCGGGCCTGGCGTCCCCAGCTCGGGCAGGGTCGGCCGCAGGGTCGGCCGCGGGGTCGGCCGCGGGGTCGGCCGCGGGGCCGGCCGCGGGGCCGGGGCGGCTGTTCGGGCTCGACCGGGCACAGTTCGGCGGCGTCTCCCTCGCGGCCGCGGCCTGGACCCTGTACAACGTCGGCCTGATCCT
>CAXMQD010000606.1:0-5365 GCA_964194965.1 uncultured Acidimicrobiia bacterium
ACCAGAGGCAATCTGTTTCGCGCGAGAATTCGAGCAACGGCTTGCCAAAAGTCGCCACGTGAGCAAGAACCCGCGCCGCAAAGCTGGGAACAATCAACCCCACCGTTGCGGCGCCCGCACCGGCGATGAAGTGACGACGGGAAATGGACATGGAATTTCCTCCTCTTTAGTGCTTTAGGCCCGATGCCACGGCGCACAAGCTGGATGGTCAAATGCCGGATCCGTCAGGTGGATCAGCCCTTGCCTAAAACCATCCCAGCCGGATTTTCGTCGTAGGGGTGGTCCCGATACACGCGCTTCCACTCTTCCTCGGCCTTCTCCACGGTCATGCCTTCCCAGCGCTCTGCCAGGTGAGCCGGGATAGTTGCCCCGCATTCCCCGCAGAAGCGTAGTTGGAAGACGAAGTCCCATGGCGAATCCGACGGACTACCGATACCGAAAGTCCACGCCGGATCAACAAATGCCAGCCCGCTGCAGTTGGACGACTGGCAGTTGGGACAAATAAACGGCTGCGCCGTGAGGTCGGGTGGAACGCGAAATTCGTCGTTGTCGGACATGGAAAACCCTCCTTCGGTTTTTTCCCCGAGGAGGGCTGACGCACGGCTTCTGGACCCCTTGGTTGCCAGGTCTTGGCCGCATCTCCCTTTCGGGAAGCCACCTTGCCGGGTTGGGCAGGTTGGCGAGGGCGTCAGCCCCACTCTTGATGCAGTTAAAAGAATAACTCGCGCCGTCAGGCCAATCAAGGAAAATGGCTGTGGACTGGCGGCACGCGGTCCGGTCGGTTAGATGTCCGCTTTCGCCTTGATTTCGTCTGCTCTACCCCCAGCTTCGGACATTCTCGTGGACGTCACTGACTTCCGCTTATGACCCAAAGCCGACTTCGAGACGGTTAGCGTTTTGGAAAATAAGTAGCAATTAATCGGGGCAAATTGGCGGGTCGTTGAGGCGTGCTGGCTGGGCTGCGGGCGGTCAGCCGTCGGTGTCGTGGTCTGGGTGCTGGCGGCTTTCGATCCGGGCCACCTGGTCGGCGCCGAACGCCGCCTCGGTCGTCTTGTCCGGCAAGCCCGCCAGGTCGGCGAACCAGGGCAGCCGGCTTTCGACACCGATCTGGGTTTCCGGGCAGACCCGCGCCGGCTGGTCCAGGCTGCCGATCGAGATTTCGATCTGGTCGGTACCGGTGTCGTAGAAGGTGAGCGGCGTGCCGCAGTCGGCGCAGAAGCCTCGCGCCACTGTTGCCGAGCTAGCGAACGTCGCCGGCCGGCCCCGGCTCCATTCGAAATCCGCGACGTCGATCACCGCCAACGGCGCGAACGGACTACCGAACGCCTTCTGGCACATCCGGCAATGGCAGATATGCGGATCGTACGGCTCGGCCAGCAATGCATAGCGCACCGCGCCGCATTGACAGCCGCCGGTGTGTATGCGCGCGCGCGTCTCGGTCATGACCAAGCCTCCTCCGATGGTGAGTGAATTGCGACCTTAGCGGACAGCGTCGCCCCCGTCACCGCTGTATCGCAGGGGCGAGCGGGATCCTGCCTTCCGGAGCAAAGGCGAAATAGGAGTAGCAGGCGAAGTCGGCGATAGCCGGCCGGCCCGCGGCGAGTTAGTCCCAGTCGGTCAAGAGATTGTCGATTATTTGCATGGTTCGCAAAAGGCTAACGAAGAATAGGAAGCCCTGCTCAATCAACTGCTCCCGCAGTGTGGTCAACGACCAGTGCTCGACCTCATGGGGTAGCACCGACTTTTCATTTTGATTATTCGCGTCGCTTTTGCGTCCTGCCGGCTATGTCGGCTTTGCCCGCGGCGCCGGAAGTGACGACGCGGTAGCGATACAGTCGCTCCTTACCCCTTGCGGACGCGAACTCATTCAGGCAGGCCCGCCTTGGCAAGCCCGTCCCGATACTGGTCACGTGAATCTACGCGCGAAATTAAGGGCGTAGAACTTCCGCCATAGCGGAGGCTCCGTGATACAAATTCAAACAGCGGAGTTAACAATTCCGCCAGGTTAACAACGCTCAAATTGGGACTTAATTAATACCAAGTTTAGCGGCGCCATCCTTGGAAAGTTCGCGCACCATCTTCGTGAAACTTGGATGGGTCATGCCGACATCGACCCAAATCTCGCCCGTCGACCGGTATAGGACTTCGTATAACGCTTTCGCTTCCGCATCCAAAAGTGTGCGGCCGGCGAGTTTTTGGAAGGTTTCGATCTCCTGTTCAACCTGACCGACGAAGACTTCATCAGCAAGCGCCGCGAGGCCTTGGACTTCTTCAAACGCCGCGCTGAGGTCTTCGGGGCTCATGTCACGGGCCAACTGCTCGATTTCGAGGCCGCCGGTCTTGGTGTGTTGACTTTCCTCGATCCAGTGAGCCTTCAAGATATCCGCGTAAAGGTCATCGGTGCCATCCCCCGTTTGATCCTGGATGGAGTCGACGTAATGACGTTGACTTCCCCATTCAAAGGCCGAGAGCAATAGGAAACGCGGCAGCGGTGGAAATTCAAGAAACGCTTTGGTCAACGCCGTGACGCGTGTTTTTTCAGCGTCGAAATACCGGCCGAAGGTGCAGCCACAAGATTCTTCCATGACGGCTTCCGCGCGGATAAAAAGCTGCTGATGCTTCATTTCCTCGTCGCCAAAGCGCATCAAGGCCCGCAAATGTTCGCGGCTGTCATGCCAATCCCGTTGGGCGAGGCCCATCAGATGAAGCGGGATGAATTCCTCGAAATTACTGAACATATGAACATAGCTAAAGGCGCGGATATGGTTGAGCGTCAGTTGTTCCTGCTCGTTCAGGAAGTCCAAATCCCGGGTTTGGACCCATGATTCCGGCACAATGCGTTTGGAAGCGTCAAACAGCCGGTCCTGGTAAATTTCATCGACTGTCCACGCTACTCGTTCCGACGTCGCTACAATCGAATCGTAATCGAGTCCACGCGTGTATTCATAAGTATGCATAAGCACCTCCCACGGCTTAGCCATCCACGCCCATGAGGCGCGAATTACCGACGACATCAGCGGATATGATAGCCGCCAATCTACGTTGTGTCTCCTCCACCATGGAGAGAGTGTAGCATTGCGTATTCGGTAATTCTATGCGCAGCGGCCAGACGGCATGAATGTCCGCAAGTGATGCAGTGGACGGCTCCCACCCGCCGGTAGACACCCTGTCTTAGCCCTCATACACTCCGGCTCAGATCGTTAGGGGGAGATGCCAGTAAATGGCCGAAGAACGGGTTCAACGAAGGCTTGCCGCCATCCTCGCCGCCGACGTGGTCGGCTACAGCCGCCTCATCAGGGCCGAAGAGGAGAGTACCCTTGCGCGTCTTGGGGCCATCCGCAGTGAACTTATCGATCCAAGTATCGCCAGACATGATGGACGCATCGTCAAGACCATGGGCGACGGCTTGCTCATTGAATTTTCGAGCGTAGTCGATGCCGTGCGCAGCGCCGTCGAAATGCAACAAAGCGTGGCGGCACACGAGGCCGACGTTCCCGAGGACCGCCGCATCGTGTTCCGGGTGGGCATCAATCTCGGCGACGTGGTCATCGACGGCTATGACATCCACGGCGATGGCGTGAATGTCGCGGCGCGCCTGGAGGGGCTCGCCGACCCCGGCGGCTTATGCGTCTCGGGCGCCGTCTACGACCAGGTCCGCGATCGCCTCGACTTCACGTTCGAGGACTTGGGCGAGCAGGAGGTTAAGAACATCGATCGTCCCATTCGTGTGTGGCGGTGGGCCTCGGACACTTCGGCGATGGCCAGCGGATCTGCCGCGGCCGACAAACCACCACCGCTCCCTGACAAGCCGTCGATCGTGGTCTTGCCGTTCGACAATATGTCCGGCGACGCCGAGCAAGAATATTTCGCAGACGGCCTGACCGAGGACATCATCACCGAACTCTCCCGTTTTCAAACCTTCTTCGTCATCGCGCGGAACTCGGCGTTCGCTTACAAGGGACAGTCGGTCAACATAGGCAAAATCGGGCAGGAACTCGGAGTCGCCTACGTCGTCGAGGGCAGCGTGCGCAAGGCTGGTAACCGTTTCCGTATTACCGCCCAGCTGATCGAGGCGGCGAGCGGCAACCACATCTGGGCCGAGCGCTACGACCATGACCTGACCGACATCTTCGACCTTCAAGACGAAGTCACGCGGTCTATCGTCGCAGCCATTCCGGGCCGGCTTGAAAGTGCGGACTTCGATCGGATCAAGCGCAAGCGCCCGGAAGACATGGCGGTTTACGATTACGTTCTGCGGGGCAAGATGCACCACCATCGCATCACAAAAGACGATAACACCGAGGCGCTTAGGCTGCTCGACATGGCGATCGAGCTCGATCCGGAATTCGCCGAATCCTACGCGTGGAAAGCTTGCACTCTTGGCCAGGCGCTAGCCCGGGGTTTTGGCGACAACAAAGAGGAATTATTTGCCCAAGACGTTGCGGCCGTGGAAAAGGCGCTGTCGCTCGATGAGAACAATTTTGAATGTCATTGGATTATGTGCGAAGTGCGCATGATGGTTGCCGGAATGGAAGAAGCCGAACTCCATCATAATAAGGCATTGGCCTTGAACCCGAACGATCCTCGCGTTGTCGCTCAGCGGAGCGAGTTGCTGACATGGCTTGGCCGTGCGGTTGAAGGTGTCGACTGGGCGCATCAGGCCATGCGCCTGGACCCCTACCACGCCGCTGGACGGGCGCACCTACTGGGCCGCGCCTTATACGTCGCGCAAAGCTATGCGGATGCAATCGAGGCTTTCAAGCAGGTTCGTGTGCCCAGCTTCAGCCACCACGCGGAGATCGCTGCCTGCAATGCGCAACTCGGATTGGACGAGAAGGCAAGGTTGCACGCCGGGGAGGTTTTGCGCCTGAAGCCAGACTTCTCCATCGCCGATCATGTGCAAGGCCTACCTTTCAAGGAAAGCCGCGACCGCGAACATTATCGAGACGGCCTCCGCAAGGCGGGGCTGCCGGAGTAATCGCTAGATCACACCAATGTCCGCTGTTGGCTAAAAGCAGATCTCCAGCCGCCCGAAATCGACTTCCGCTTTACCCCCAACAACGGACTCTCCGAGGCCCACACTGGACTTCCGTTGTTGACCCACAGCAGAAGTCGGTGACTCCGGCTGCCTACACTAAAAAGGCTGGACGGCTTTGCCCCTGACAATCGCCGGGCAAAGCCGTCCAGACACTAGGTCGGGCGGAGCCCGGGGAAACTAAATGTGAATTACCGGTTTAACAGATGAGCGGCCTGGCCGCCGTTTTGGCGGACAGGCACACATCTTCTTGATTAGCAGCCAGCCGACGGCGTGGAGGTCTCAATACAGTTGGCGGCTTCGACCATCTCGTTCGAGACGGCCTGGCTC
>CAXMQD010000607.1:0-1935 GCA_964194965.1 uncultured Acidimicrobiia bacterium
TGCGGCGCGCAACCTGTTGGTCTTCGCGGGCACCGGCACCGAGGCGGCGGACGTCATTGACATGGTCACGGTCTTCGATGTCGATTGGATGGCCGGAATGTCCTTCGGCCTGTTCCCAATCCAGGTCGCCGACGCCAAAGACCTGGTGGTCGATCTGGAGACCGTGTTCCTGGATGGCGACAGTCCGCTCAAGGGGGTGGTCCGCTTCGTGCCGATCGAGCGTCTCAACGCGGTCCTGGCGATCTCGCCACAGCCGGCCTATTTGGACCTCGCGGAGACCTGGATAGCCCGGCTCGACCGCGGTGCCGAGGGCGCTGGACGGCGCATCTTCGTCTACCACGTGCAGAACGGCCGCTCCGCCGATATGGCGGAGGTGCTGAGCCGGGTCTTCGAATCCGAGGTGTCGGATCGGCGCGAGCCGGCGCGGCCGGAACTGGCGCCGGGCTTGATTCCTGTCGCGATCGGGACCGCCGAACCGGTACGGCGACGGGGCCGAGCCGAGGGCGAGGCCGTCCTCGCGCCGGGCGCGGCCCAGCCGGCGGCGGCGCGGCCCGCGCCCAGGGTTGCACCGGCGGTTGCGCCGACAGTTGCGCCGACAGTTGCGGCCCCGGCTGCGCGGCGCAACGATTTGGGTGCCATTGCGGCGATCGATCAAAGCGGCAACATCCGCATCATCGCCGACGAGAAGAAAAACGCCCTGGTGATCCTGGCGACCTCGGCCGAGTACCGCATGATCGAGGCGACCCTCAAGCGCCTCGATATCACGCCGCTCCAGGTGCTGATCGAAGTCACCATCGCCGAAGTCGGCCTGATTGACGACCTGCGCTACGGCCTGCAGTGGTTTTTCGAATCGGGCGATGCGTCGGCCACCTTCAGCTCGCTAGCGTCCGGTGCGGTGGCGTCGGCGTTTCCCGGTTTCTCCTTTGTATTCGCCGGTTCCGACGCGCGCGTGGTGCTTAATGCGCTGACCGAGATTACCGACGTGCAGGTGATTTCTTCGCCCCAGCTCATGGTGCTCGACAACCAGTCGGCGCGGCTTCAAGTTGGCGACCAAGTACCGATCGCGACCCAGTCCTCGGTCACGGTCAATGATCCCGACGCGCCGATCGTTAACTCGATCCAGTTCCGCGACACCGGGGTGATCCTCGAGGTGACGCCGCGGGTCAATGCCGGCGGCCTGGTCGTGCTCGACGTGCTCCAGGAGGTTAGCGACGTGGTCGAGACCACAACCTCCGATATCGATTCGCCAACCATCCAGCAGCGCTTCATAGAGAGCACCGTGGCGGTGCAAAGCGGCGATACCGTTGCCCTCGGCGGGCTGATCCGCGATCGCCACGAGGAATCGGTCTCCGGCCTGCCGCTGCTGTCCGAGATCCCGATACTCGGCAACCTGTTCAAGACGACGGAAGTGGTCGAACGCCGGACCGAACTTCTGGTGCTGATCACCCCGCGGGTGGTCCGCAACCGGCGCGAGGCGCTGGAAGTGACCGACGAGCTGCGCCGGCGCCTGAGCACCCTCGGACCGCTCGAAAAAGAGATCCAGGCGCCCGAGTAAGCCGCGCCCGGTAATCCACCTATGGGACCCGCACCCGCCGCGCCACCGCCGGCATGACCGGCAGGGGATCGATGGCGCGGCCGTTTATCCGAACCTCGTAGTGCAGGTGCGGCCCGGTCGAGAGGCCGCTCGAACCCACGAAACCGATGACCGCTCCGCGGCGCACCCGCCGGTCGCGGCGCAGGTCCAGGGCATAGCGGCTCAGGTGGCCATAGGCGGTCTCCAACCCAAATCCGTGATCGAGCCGGATGAAGCGGCCGTAGCTGCCATTGCGGCCGAAATAGCGCACGGCGCCGTCGGCGGCGGCGCGCACCGGGGTGCCCGAGGGCGCCGGCAGGTCGACGCCGCCATGGCGCCGCGTGCCGCCCAGGATCGGATGC
>CAXMQD010000608.1:0-2625 GCA_964194965.1 uncultured Acidimicrobiia bacterium
CGGCTCGGGCGCGGTGTGCAGCACGCGGTGACGCCCGCGCGCCAAGTCGCTGTGCCGGCTCAAATAGAGCCAAAGCAGGCGATGCCGCTCCACGGAGCCGCAGGACGGACATTCGGCGTTGCGCCGCCGGTGGAGCCCGAAGGCCAGAAACCGGCGTGCGCTGGCGCCGCAGACCGGACACAGCAGCATGCCCGGCGCGACCCGTGCGGCGCGGCGGCGATAGAGCCGCCGGTCGCCGTAGACCCGCGCCTCGGAAAGCGCGTTTTCGGCGATACTGTCCTTGAGCCGTTCGAGTCCGAAAAGCATGGTGCCTGCCAGATAAAATCCAATTGCCAATCTATGGCACAATCACGACCAGGTCGACGCCCTGGTCAAGGCCCGCGATCTTGGCCGCGGCCAGGCGCCGCACCGCGGCCGGCGGCACGTAGCCCTGGCCGCAAGCCAGATCGAAGGTCGCCGCGTCGGTCAGCGCGCGGCTGCCGAGCGCTTTGTTATGCTGCTCCAGCTTGGCCGAAAGATTGACCGCATCGCCGATCACCGTGTACTCGAGCCGGGTCGCATCGCCGACCGCGCCGAACATCACCCGCCCCGTCGCCACCGCACCGTTGACCTCGGGGCAGGGTATACCCTCGGCCTGTTTGGCCGCGGTCCAATCGGCGGCCAGCGCCAGGGCCCGCTCGAGCGCTCGCAGTGCGTCCGCGGCGTGGTTTTCGGACGTTTCGGTCACCCCGAAGGTAGCCATGATCCCATCGCCCAGGAACTTGTCGATGCTGCCGCCGTGGTCCTGGATAACCTGCACCATTTTATGCTGATACTCCGCGAGCAGGCCCATCACTTCGCCGGGTTTGCGTGTCTTGGCGAAGCGGGTGAAGGCACGCAAATCGAGGTTGAGGATCGCCGCCTCGCGCAGCTCACCGCTGCCGACCGCGACCTCCTGTTCCGCGCCGCGGATGCGCGCCGCCACCTCGGGCGCGAAAAAGCGCGACAACTCGCGCGCCGCCACACCCTCGGAGACCGCGCGCACCAGAAGCGCCCGGCCCCGGATCAAGGCGACTCCCAATATCGCGGCAACCATGAGAATCGAGACCATCTTGTCGAACTCGGCGCCGAGCAAGATCGAGTTCGAGGTCATGTAGGCGACGTAGTCGCGGGTGATCATGGTGTCGCTCGGATCGATTGTGATCACGTAGAGCACCAGCACCAACCAGCCAGCCGCGGCGGCGAACCCGGCAACGATTACGAAGCGCGCTTCGAAACGCAGCGCCCGGAGCGCGATGAATATGAAGACGTAAAGCAGCGTCGGCGCCTTGAGATAGAACGAGGCCGGCTGCTGGTACTGGAGGTGGAAGCTCCATATCAGGCCAAACAACAAGGCCATGTCGAAGACGATGGAAACGATCAGGAACCAGCTCGGCAAGCTGATCCGGTAGGCCAAAACCAGGCGCAGCAAGGTGAACAGCGCGTAGGCGCCGATCACCCAGGGTACCGGTTGAAACGTCTGCCCGGCCGGAAAGGTCTTGGGCGAGACCGCGTAGAGCGTGGCGAAAGTCAGCACCACGGCGAGCTGGATCCAGCCGATCAGGCGCTCGGTCGCATCGCCCTGGCTTTGAATAGCCTCGCGGACGCGCTCGGGAAGTTCGCTCCCCCCTCCACCCAGCAAGCGGTTCACCATGGCTTGATTGCCGCTCCTGATCGTCTCGGGACCTTCGATATTAGTGGATAACGTGGGGTCGCGGCGCTCAGAATGTCGTGAGCCGCGCGTTACCGCCGTTTAAAACCAAAGGTCCCCAATGTTGACCCATAGAGATCGCGCCGGCGAACCGGCGGCCTTCGCGCCTGGGCGAACCTGGCCGCCGGGACCGTTCGCGCCGGGCCTTGGGCCGATCACGGAGACAGCACCATGCCTTCGCGCGCCACCAGAGTGCCCGGGCGCGTCTCCTCGGCGTCGCGCGCGACTTGGTTCATGAAAGCATCGTCGTGGTTGGGATCGTGATGAAAGATCACCAAGCGCTTGATCCCAGCCCGCTCCGCCAAGCGCACACCCTCCTGCCAGGTCGAGTGTCCCCAGGTCAGATAGTCGGGAAATTCTTCGTCGGTGAAGCTGGAATCGTAGATCAGGATATCGGCACCCTCGATCAGACCGAGGATGTTCTGGTCGGGCTGGTCGATAACGTGCTCGGTATCGGTGATGTAGCAGACCGAGCGGTTGTCGAAATCGATCCGGTAGCCGGTGGCGTTGTTCGGGTGGTTGAGCGGCGCGGTACGCAGGGTCACGCCGGGCTGGGGCTCAAGGG
The DNA here is from genome assembly GCA_964194965.1 of uncultured Acidimicrobiia bacterium. Lineage (GTDB taxonomy): Bacteria > Pseudomonadota > Alphaproteobacteria > Kiloniellales > J153 > JACZVL01. The sequence continues at coordinate 2,295 of CAXMQD010000608.1, forward strand.
TCTCTCCGGCGACGAAGTCGTGAAAACTGATGTTGCCGGCGAAGATCTCCGGCGGCACCGGAAACAGCGGCGCGATCATGAACTGCGACAGTGCCTCGTGCAGCGTCAGCTCGGGTTGCAAGTGACCGGCCCAGAGGCGGAACCGGGTATCGGGGTTATACAGCGGTCCGAAGAACGGCAGGCCGACGACATGGTCGAGATGGGTGTGGGTCAGGAACAAATCGCCGCTGAGCGCCTTGGGGCCGCCCAAGTGGTCGCCGAGCAGGCGCAAGCCCGTGCCGGCGTCGAACACCAACAGATGCTCGCCGCACCGCACCTCCAGGCAAGAGGT
>CAXMQD010000609.1:0-2785 GCA_964194965.1 uncultured Acidimicrobiia bacterium
ATTGCATCAATCTTCGTCTTCATCGCGCCAGGGATCCTTCACGGATCTAATTGAAGGCTCTCCAAATCGCCGCTTTCCGGGCGGAGGGCGTTCAGGACGCCGGCGATCGATAAACTATTGAGGCGCGACAGCCAAGTGATAGGCTGGGGTGGGGGTAACCGCGGGGCATGCGAGAGGGGTCCGGCAATATGTCCACAGAGCGAAAAGTCCGCCGCAAGGTGGTCAATTTCAAGGAAGCCGATTTCGAGACGTACAGCCTGCAGGGAAAGCCGCAAGCCGATCTGTCATGGCACAACATCAGCTGGTCCGATGAAGACGATTCTGGCTTCTTCTTGATCAAATTCGATCCGGGCGGCGTCTCCATTCCCCACGAGCATCTGGGATACGAGGAGTTTGTCATACTGGAGGGCGAACTATCGGACCATGACGGTTGGATCTACCGGCCGGGGGACTGCGTTTCTCTATCCAAGGGATCGCGCCACTTTTCGACTTCCAAGACCGGGGCCATCGTCGCGGTTTTCGTGCGCGGCGGATTCACCACCATAGACGCGGACGAACTATGACCCACTGGGGGCCCGTGACTGTTGCTCTTGAATGGGCTCTAACCCGCATTTCTCAAACACCCGTTGGTAATCTGTCAATTTGAGCCAGAAACCGGCAGCCGAGGGGCATCTTGCTAGCTTGGAGACGGTTTGGATTGTCGTTGAACGTATAACGAGTCTCTTGAGAAAATGATCGCTGTATGAGGGCGCCCGCGGACATACCGGAGTCTGCCGTGTCACGGCCAATTTGAAACTATGTCGGCGGGCTGGGCTCGGCTAACGCGCGAAGGCGCGTTGCAGATAGATATGGGCCAGCGCGAACTCGGTCTGGCTGGGAAAGCCCGAGGCCATGGCGAACTTGATCCGTCGGACGCTGCGGCGGACCAGGGCGCCGATCTTCAAGAGCTTGAGGCGGATGGTGCCGCAAGTGGCATCGGCGAAACGCGTGTGGCAGAGCGCGATGCGGCGCAACTCGTTGAGCAGCACGTAGGCCATTGACGAGAACCACAGGCGGAGTTGGTTTGCCTTCATGGTCGCCGACGAGGTGCGGTCGGCGAACAGATCGAGCTGTTGCTCTTTTATCCGGTTCTCCATTTCGCCGCGCGCACAATACAGATCCTCGTAAAGGGCGCGGGCGTCGAGGCGGGTCCTGGGCAGGGAGGTGACGACAAATCGCGGATTGGCGCCGTCGCGGCGATCGACGCCGGGCAGGTGCTCGGCCTTGCCGACGACGCGGCGCGGCTGGCTCCAGGTCTTGTCCGTCTGATAGGCGAAATCCTTGAACACTCGGGCCGCCTTGCCGGTCATGGCGCAGCGCCGCTCGGCTTCCCAAGCCTCAGGCGCCAGCACCGCCTTGAGCCGCGGGTTGGGCGCCAGGCCGAAGACGTAACCGATGCCGCCCGCCTCGCACCAGGCCATCATGTCCTCGCGGCAGAAGCCCGAATCGCCACGCAGCACGATCCGCACCTTCGGCCAACGGGCGCGGATGCGAGCGACGATCCGAGCCACCTCCTCGATGGCGCCGGCGGCGCCGTCGATGTTGGAGCGTCGCAGCTTGGCGCAGAGCAGGAACCGGCCGCAGAAGATGTACAGTGGCAGGTAGCAATAGCAGTCGTAGTAACCGTGATAGAACCGGCCTTCCTGCTCGCCGTGGATCGGGTCATCGGTGGCGTCGAGGTCGAGCACGATCTCCTTGGGCGGCCGCTTGTGGGCATCGAGGAAGATGTCGACGAACAACGCTTCCAGGCTCGCCGCGTCGTAATCGATCTTGTGATACTTCTCCGCGTTGCGCTTCGGTGTGTGCTCGAGCCGGTTGAGCGTGCTCTTGCCGGCCACCGGCGCGCAGTCCGCGCGCTTGGCCGCGAGCTTGCCGGCCAGCACCGCGAACACCGGATCGTGGCGCAGCTCGTCGTGATCGTTGACGTCGTCATAGCCCAGCGCCAAGCCGAAGACACGCTGCCCCACCAGGGTCTCGACCCTGTGCTCGATCAGCGTCGGATCCCGACGGTCGGTGAAACACGCGGCCATCCGCCGGATCACTCCGAGGCCACGATCCAGCTGCCCCAGAAGCAGTGCCCCCGCATCCGATGTGATGGTTCCGCCATCGAACCCGGCCACCACATTCTTGGTCTCAACGGGTTCAAACTGGAACAGCGTTGGGATACAATCTGTTTGCATAAGGGATCCTCCGAGACTTGGCTAAGCGTTTGATTCGCCAATATTATCCAAGATCCTCGGCCCTGATGCACCTCTTAGTTTGAGAAATCCGGGCTAGTGGCTTGACGAGAGTGGCCTCTATTGAACCGTAATCTGGCCCACCATGCCGCCATCGGCATGACCTGGAATGGTGCACTCGAGCGGAAAGCTGCCTGCCTGCACCGGCACGAAAAACCATTCTGCCGCGCCGCCCGGCTTGAGCTCGATCTCTCGGACCGCGCCCTTGATCTCGCTGCTTTCGGTTTCCACCTTGCGCGTCCAAACGGCAGCGGCAAAGCGCAAGGCCGAGAAGTAATGCTTGTCCTTGCTGGGGTTCTTGAGGATGAGCTTGTAAAGCTTACCGGTTTCAAAGCTCAGCTTGTTGGGGGTGAAGACCAGCTCCCCGCCGACCATGCCGAGCTCGACAACCATTTCGATCGGATCTTGCTTGCTGAGATCTGCGGCCTGTCCCGAGGCCGGCAGCAAAAGCAGGTTCAACAACGCTGCAAGCGCTATGACCTGATATGTTCTCATGACCACGTGCTCCT
>CAXMQD010000610.1:0-1983 GCA_964194965.1 uncultured Acidimicrobiia bacterium
TTTTAAACAAGTAAATGCGTTTGCGCCAATCCAGAAGATACGAAGTATCGGCTACAAATCTCGCGGCAATCGGGCGAGGTATATGTTGATGTTGCCGTTCTCGCCCGGCGTGTACGCAACAACATAGGTTGCGCCCTCGGACTCCAGCTGGACCATCGGGCGATCGGACATCGGCTCGCCCCCAATGATGTGCAGCCAAAGATCTTCGCCAAGAATGGCGCGCGCATCGTCGATACCGCGACCGGCCAAAAATGCCTCCGTGCCTGCACCCGCCGCAACGATGCGTCCACTCTCGTCAGCGACGAACATTGGGTCTGGGCACAAATCGGGCAGAGTCGCGATCGCTTCGATGCGCCGCTTCTTGTAGCGCGTCGCGACCGCTGAATAGAGGCCGACGCAAAACGGGAACGCGAAGCCCAGGAAGACCGAGAAGATCGTCACCTCCGGGCGGATCTCGAATTCGATGAGGAAATCCACCGGCGGATCGAAACTGCCGCGGAACCAAGGCAGAAGAAACTGTCCATAGAGGTTGATAATGGAACCGACGATCAGCGCCAGGATATAGGTCGAGCGGTCGCGGAGCTTCTCAATGATATACCGATAGATCAGCCTTGATGACATGAGTGCCTCGCTTACTTGTTATCCCGCTGGGCGGAAAGAGTACGTGCCGATGTCTCCAGAACGGCCAGCAGCGCCTCGAGATGCCGCGCCTGTTGGTAGACATCCGACGGCACCTTTTCGGCTTGGGGCCGAATCCTATAGCGCTTCTCGACACCGGCCGTTGTGGCCAGGAAACGGACTTCGGAGAAGACCAGGGAAGCCAAGTCGAACACATCGCTAGGCGTGACCGGTTGATCGTGTTCGACTTCGAGTTCGAGCATTGCCAAATCGGTGAGTTTTGCTATTCGCCGGACCGCCGCGTAGCACTTGTATAATTGGCCGAAGACGTCGATCGGTGCTTTGTCGGCGACATAGGTGGGCAGCAATGGTGCATCGGCGCGCCATTCCGGAACCAGTTGATCCAACGTCTCTGTCACGTATTCGTTTGACAAGTTCACGATCGCGAACACATCGCTGGGACTGAACGGATTTTCGAGCAGGTGATTGAGCTGCCGGTTGGCCTGCACGATCGAACGAAAGACATCGGTCGGTGTCTTCGAGGCATCGCGGGACGGCCTCGAGGCCCGTCCCTCCAGGCCGAGCTCCCTTTTGACGCAAATCAGCCGGCCCATGGTATTCTGTGTCAACGTCCAAACGTCGGACGGCGTCACGTTTTTGGGCGGCGCGATCTCTATCTTTGCCATATGCGCCATGCTTGCGCCCCGTGCCTCCCGACACAGCCGGTTCGCCTTGATCCATAGGGTGATCGCTTGAAAGAAAACTTCCCGCGGCTGCGCCTCGTGGACACTAATTTCGGGACGCTTCTCGAGCGGGCGCCCCATGAATTCGCGAATTGTTTCCAGTTCGGCACGGATGGCCAGGGTATTTTGGTAGACATCCGGTGGTTCGACTTCATTGGCATTTGCGCCGTGAAATGCGACACCGGTGACGAGAGCGGCGACAAATGCTTGCCGAACCACACCGAGCCGACCCATGGTCGAGAGCAGCTCCGCCATCCGAAACCGGATTGACCAGCAATTTTTCCGGGAAATCCGCCCAACTGCCGACATCATGAGCACCAACGGCATTCGGCTGCGCGTTCGGCCCTGCATCGGTACAGATAGGCCATGGTCCGTTCATTATCGCGCCAAATATGCGACCGCTTACTCGCTGCCCCATATCTTACATATGCGCCAATAGATCGAACAGGACCATTCCGACGCCAAAGATTCCAAAATGCGCCTATCGAGGGCATGAATGCAGTGCAGTTTACGGTTCGATTCGACATTAAATTGGTCACGCTCTGTTGGACAGTTTGGCGGCTAGCTAAAAGTGTACTCAGATTTGCTGGTTATGACAAGAGGCCGCCGTAGCCCCTGCGAC
>CAXMQD010000611.1:0-3659 GCA_964194965.1 uncultured Acidimicrobiia bacterium
TCGGTATTACTGAGCGACGTAAGCCAGGCCGAAACCGCGCGGATCGTTGGCTACGACGCATAATTCGGGATCGCCCTGCAATCCCGCCGGACAGTGGAATGCATTGACGTGGCCGAGCGCCGGGACCTCGCGCAGATGGTGGCCGCGCCGGCGCAAGCCCTCCAGGCTCGCGCGGTTCAGGCCGGTCTCGTACCAAACTACGTCGGGCTTACCGCCGTGGTGCACCCGCGGCGCCGCCATCGCCTCGTGCAGCCCGCCGTCGCCGGTCAGGGACCCGATCATGACCCGGGCCAACGCGGTCGCCGCGACGGCGCCCTCGCCCGCGATCCCGCCAAAGCGAACGTTGCCGGTGTTCTTGTTGCCGACCACCACGGCAGTCAGCGAGGTCGAGCCGTCGTTCTGTGAGCGCGGCGGCGCGGCCATGAGAATCCCGGTGCCCTGGGCCATGCGCCCGGCACCGAACAGGCGGTTCATGGTAAAGCTGCAGGCGATCGCGTTGCTCCATTGGTCGCCGGCGACGAATCCAGCGGAGTAGGCCTGGCCTTGGATTTCGGGCGGTGGCGGCGAGAAGTGGCTCGCCGGGGTCAGCCGATCCGGGCTGTAGTCGGCCATCACCGCTTCAATCCGGTCTTCGGAGACCAGATCGGCCAGTGGTTCCCGGCTCGAACCATCCCGGTCCATCCAGCGGGCGCGCTCGGCAAAAGCGCGCAGCGCCGCCTCGGCAAAGAGATGGGACCGTTCGCCTGCGGCGGTGTCATCGAAATCCTCGGCCTCGGTCAGCATGCGCCACATCTGCGCCGCCACCACGCCGCCGGTGGCCCGCGGCGGCGCGAAGTAGGCCACGTCATTGCCGGCCGGCACTTCGACCGCATCGACCACGCGCGGCAGGTTGTCGCGCACTTCATCGGCGGTCAGCGGCATGCCGACGGCAGTCGACGCCTCGGCCAGGCGGCGCGCGAAGGGACCGCTGTGGAGATAGAGCGCGCCCTGCTGGCGAATCCCGCCCAGCACGCCGGACAACTCGGTCTGCACGATGCGGTCGCCGGTCCGCGCCAGGCGCCCGCTGCGCGCCGTAAATACGCGCGCCAGTTCCGGCCGGACCGCGATCAAACCGGCCGCCGCCGCCAGGTCGCGCTCGAATGCCCGGCTGACCGCGTGCCCGAACCGGGCCAGTGATTCGGCGGGCGCCAGGAGCTGTTCCCAGCGCAGGGTACCGTAGCGGGCGTGCAGCGCCGCCATGGCGCGCATGCCGGAGGGCACGATCCCGCCCGAGGGCGCGGCGCGGGGCAGGAACTCGATCGCGTGGCCCTTCTTGTCTTGGCCTTGGAACAACACGCAGACGCCGCCGCCGCCGAGACCGACCCGCGAGGGCAGGGTCACCGCCATGGCGAAGTACATTGCCACCGCCGCGTCGATCGCGGTGCCACCGTTGCCCAGGACCTCGCGGCCGATCAAGACGGCGCGGGGCTCGTCGGCGGTGACCACGCCGGCAAAGCCCTCGACCGGCGCGAAAACGCCGGGTTCGCGCTGGTCGCAGGCGCCGAGCAACAGCGCCGAGAACACCAGCGCGGCCAGTGGCCGGCCGTATCCGGAACGCCGGGCGCGTTGAAACCTTGCCGCGTAAGGATTACCTCTAGACCAACAAATCGGGAATCGACCGTTGCGCAAACTCAAAGCCCCCTTGATTGCCGTCCTATCGGCCGCCCTGCTTCTAGCCCTGGTTCCGGAAAATCCAGGCCTGGCCCAATCGAAGTCGCTGCGGCTGATCCGCGACGCGGAGGTGGAACGTATCATTCGCGCCTATGCCACGCCACTATTCCAAGCGGCCGGTTTGAGCCCCTCGGCGATCGACGTCTACCTGGTCAACGATTCGGCGCTTAACGCCTTCGTGGTACCTGGGCTCGACATGTTCATCCATACCGGCCTGCTGATGCGCGCCGAGTCCCCGCTTCAGGTGATCGGCGTGATCGCTCATGAAACCGGCCATCTGGCGGCCGGCCACACGGCGACCCGCGGTGCGCAGCTCCGTCGGTCGAGCCAAAGCTTGATCGCCTCCTACGTTCTCGGGCTCGCCGCGGCGATCGCCAGCGGCCGGCCCGAGCTCGGTCAGGCAGTCATCGCCGGCGGCTACGACATCGCGCTCAAGGGTGCGCTGAGCTACACCCGTTCCCAGGAGTCCGCCGCCGACCAGTCCGCGGTGAGTCTGCTCAACGGCACCGGACAGTCGCCGCGCGGCCTGCTCGAGTTTTTGCGCATCCTCGGCGAACAGGAGGTGTTGCTGAGTTCTAACCAGGATCCCTATTTGCGCAGCCATCCCCTGACCCGGGACCGGATCAGATTCCTGCAGGAGCAGTCCAGGATTTCGCCTTACGGCCCGGCACGGGCCAGACCCGGCTTCGTGGCGATGCACGCGCGCCTGCGGGCGAAACTGATCGGCTTCCTGGAGCCAAACGCCCGAGTCCTGCAGCACTATCCCCTGGAAGACAACAGCCTGCCCGCGCGCTACGCCCGGGCCATCGCCCGGTACCGGAGTTCCGATCTGACGGCCGCGCTAACACAGATCGAGGCCTTGATCGCCGAGTATCCCAGCGACCCCTACTTCCACGAACTCAGGGGCCAGATGCTGTTCGAGAGCGGCCGCATCGCCGAGGCTCTACCGGCCTACGAGACCGCGGTGCGGCTGTTGCCGGATGCCCCGCTGTTGCGGCTTAGCCTGGCCCAGGTACAACTCGAGGCCAACAGCCCAGAGCTAAACGGCCCCGAGCTGAACGCCAAGGCGCTGGGCCACCTGACCGAAGTCCTGCGCTACGAGCCGGGAAACTCCTTCGCCTGGCGCTTGGCGGCGATCGCCCACGGCCGCAACGGCGACGTCGGCATGACCGCCCTGGCGCTGGCCGAGAGCGCGCTGGCGCGCGGCCGAGGCGGGGAAGCGCACCAACAGGCGGTCCGGGCCCAGAAAATCTTGGCTAAGAATAGCGCCGGCTGGCTGCGCGCCAACGACGTCGAACAGGCCGCGGCGCGCCTGGCCAATCGGCAATAACTCAAGCGTGATTTGCCCCGAAGCGCCGCAGCCGATAGAACTTAGCGTCATTACAGGATGTTAACCGGTGTCCGGGTATGATTCCCGTGCACAGGCCAGGAGGATTTTATAGTGCTAATCACCCGGAGACTGACACGAATGATTGCCGGCACCGCAACCGCGGCGACCGCGTTGAGCCTGGGGGTCTTGTGGTTGGCCCTGGCGCTGTCGGGCCCGGTCTCGGCCCAAGAGCAAAGCCGCCCGGGCGGCTTCGGCCCCGAGCAGGTCGAAGGTATCGAAGGAATCGTCCGCGATTATCTGCTGGCGAACCCGGAAGTGCTAATCCAGTCTCTGAACGCGTACCAGCAGCGCCAGAAGGTGGCCGAACAGCAGCGGCAACAGGAGGCGGTAATCGCCTCGCGCGCGGCGCTGACCACGGACCCGGACACGCCAGTGATGGGCAACCCGGATGGCGATGTCGCGATTGTCGAGTTTTTCGACTACAAATGCCCGTACTGCAAGCGGGCCGCCGGCACGATCAAGGAGGTGGTCGCCGCCGACGGTAATATCCGCTTGGTGATGAAGGAGTTTCCGATTCTCGGGCCAAAGTCGATCAAGGCGGCGCGGGCGGCCCTCGCGG
>CAXMQD010000612.1:0-2569 GCA_964194965.1 uncultured Acidimicrobiia bacterium
CCGGACCAGTTCCCGGCCCGTGGGCGCCGGAGCCCGAACCGGGGCAGGTAATTGCAGTGTCGCGCGCGACTCGAGTCCCGCGGTCCGGCCAGGTGCGGCGTCCTGCCCAATCTCGGTAGCTGGCATGGCCGCCAGTCCGGACGCCGGTGCGGCCTCTTTTGCGGGCAGCGCCCTGCGGCCCGCATTGAGGTTGTCCCGCGCCAGGCGCGACAGCAATTCGCTGCTGGCGTGGCCATCCACACGCAATCGGTTGGCGCGCTGGTAGGCGGCGACCGCAGCCGCAAACTTGGGGCCCGACGTGCCATCGAGCGGCCCTGGATCGTAGTCGGCCACCTGGAGTTCGCGTTGAAGCAAGAGCACCAGACCCTGGTCGACCGGTTGTCCCGACACAGTCCGGCCAGTGGCCGGCGCTGCGGGCGACGGCGTCGCGCCGGGCTCGTTCTGTCTGGTCATGGATGGAGCCGCGGCGATCTGTGCCGCGGCCGGATCCGCAACAGAGGCGGCCGCGGGCGTCGCGGCCCGGCGCCACCTCCCCATCGAGGTTACTCGGGCCATCCAGCGGCGAGATACGCACCACCCGCGCCCGCAGGGCCGTGGCGGGGCTGTTGTTAGCTGGGTGTTAGCCCGGACGCCCTCCCCTTACGGGGTAAAATGCTAAATCATTGAAATAATGGTGCGCCCGGAGGGATTCGAACCCCCGACCCCCAGATTAGGAATCTGGTGCTCTATCCGACTGAGCTACGGGCGCGTGTCGCGGGTGGGCTCAGCGCTTATATACTCTCGAATGTGGCCGCGCCCAAGAGGTACGGCGGCTGCCTATTGATCCCAGTCGAGCAGGCTGTCCAAGGGGAGCGCGTAGTAGACGTTGAGGATCTCGACGCCCGGATTTTCGTCGCCGAGGGAGGCGTTGGATATGTGGCTAAAGGCCAGGCCGAGGCGCGCGCGGTTGTCCAAGCGGTACCAGAGCTCGATCTGGGAGCGGAACTCGATCTCGTGGCCCAAGTCCTTGCCGTTGCCCGCTTCGTAGTAGCCGGCGCCGAAACTGGGGGTGAGCACGACGCGCTCGCCGATGTCGATGTCGATAAGCACGCCAACGGCGCCGTAGAACGCACCGTCCGAGGTCGCCTCAATTCCGGCCCAGGGCTTGAAGATCCAGAACTTTTCGCCGTGGCGGTACTCAAGCCGGAAGTCGGCGGCCTCGTCGTCCTGCCTGTTGATGTCGAAGTAGCCGGCACAGAAAACCAAATAGCTGGGGTCGCCGCCATCCGCCCGCGCCGGCGCGCCCAGACTGGCGGCAGTAGCCAGGATCAGGCCGATGACGGCCCAGGTTGCGCGAAACATCACGAAAGTTTCACCCGAAACAGAATTATCCCGCTGCCTCAATATCATACTCACGACCGCGCGACCCTGGAAATGACGCCGAAACCAATGAAAAAAGCGATATTCCGCAGAAGCACGGCGAGCACGAGGAAGGCTTTTTTTGCGCGCGAGGCACGCAACACGATACCCTTCGTGCCTTCGTGCCTTCGTGCCTTCGTGCCTTCGTGCCTCTGTGGTTCCCTGAATCCTTCTTCGTTTCAGATCGGGGATTTAAAGCGTTCGGTGGCGGCGATCAGGGCGCGGCGGATGCCCGGCTCCATGGCCGAGTGGCCGGCGTCGGGCACGATGGTGTAATCGGCCTCGGGCCAGGCGCGGGCGAGTTCGTCGGCGGTGGCGATCGGGCAGACCATGTCGTAGCGGCCCTGGATAATGGCGCCCGGGATGCGGCGGATGCGCTCCACGCCGCCGAGCAGCGCGTTTTCCTCGAGGAAGATGCCGTTGATGAAGTAGTGCGCTTCCATGCGCGCCAACCCGAGCGCCATGACGTCCTCGCCGAAGGCGGCCACGGTCTCCGGGCTCGGCCTGAGCGTCGAGCAGGCGCCCTCGTAGGTGCTCCAGGCGCGCGCCGCCGGCAGATGGACCTCGGGATCGGGATCGATCAGGCGCTTGTGGTAGGCGCCCAGCAAGTCGTCGCGCTCGGCCTCGGGCACGGTCTCCGCGAAGCGGCGCCAGGTCTCCGGGAACACCCAGCGCATGCCGTAGAGGAACCAGTCGATTTCCTGCTTCCGGCACAGGAAGATGCCGCGCAGGATCAGCCCGGTGACCCGCTCCGGATGGGCCTGGGCGTAGGCGAGCGCGAGGGTCGAGCCCCAGGAGCCGCCGAAAACCTGCCAGCGTTCGATACCGAGTTTCTCGCGCAGCGCCTCGATGTCGGCGACCAGGTCCCCGGTGGTGTTGTTGTCGAGCGCGCCCAACGGGGTCGAGCGTCCGGCGCCGCGCTGGTCGAAAATCACCACCCGGTAGTGGTTGGGGTCGAAGAAGCGCCGGTGTTCGGGCGAGGCGCCAGCGCCGGGGCCGCCGTGCAGGAACACCACCGGCTGACCGTCCTGCCGGCCCGACTGCTCCCAGTAAAGATCGTGCGGCGGGTCGCGCTCGAGCCGCCCGGTCTCGAAGGGTTCGACCGGCGGATAGAGCTCGCGCTGGGATGGATTGGTCATGGGGTCTCACCGGGCTCCGCTCGCACTGCGCG
>CAXMQD010000613.1:0-8853 GCA_964194965.1 uncultured Acidimicrobiia bacterium
CGGGTGCTCGACGCCCTAATCGCGAAGTTCCCCAAGATCAACGATGCCAGCGACGTTTTCTCGCCGGTCGGAACCGCCAATGCCTATGACGCCATGCACCTGATGGCCAAGGCCATCGATCAGGCGGGCAGCACGGACGGCGACGCAATCCGCAAGTCGCTGGAATCGCTTGGTCGCCACGAGGGTTTGATCAAGACCTACGACAAGCCCTTCTCGCCGGATAACCACGACGCGCTCAACGAAAACGACTACATCATGGTCCGTTTCGTGGATAAGAAGATCACGCCGGTCGAATAAGTCTCAGGCATATCGGGCGGCCTCGCGTTGAAAGACCTGGGGCCGCCCGGTTTCTCTGGCGTCTGACGCGCCGACCGCGGCGTAGCTCGGGGCGGCGCAGCTCGGGGCGCTGGGCCAGCGGATCCTTGGTATAACCCATGCTGATTCCATCGGCGATCATTACCGGCCTCGGTCTCGGCAGCATGTACGGGCTGCTGGCTCTCGGGTTTTACGTAACCTACGCCGTTTCCAACACGGTCAATTTCGCCCAGGGCAGCGCCATGATGCTGGGCGCGGTGCTTACGTTCAGCTTCGCGGTGACCCTGGGTTGGCCTATGTGGGTTGCGATCGTGGCGGCACTCGTGCTGTGTGCGCTATGGGGGATTCTGGTCGAGCGCGTGGGGGTCCGCCCCTTCGCGAGCCGAGGCTCCGACACCTGGCTGATGGCGACCGTGGCCCTGGGCATCATCCTGGAAAACACGGTCCTGTTTACCTTCGGCAAAGACCCGCGCGGCATGCCGCCCTCTCCGCTGACCACGGAGTCGTTCTATATCGCCGAACTCAAGATCCAGCCGCTGCAAGTGGTCATTCCCGTGGTGGGCCTGGCGATCGCCGTCGCTCTCCATCTCATTTCGCACCGCACGAAATACGGCAAGGCCCTGCTCGCCGTGGTCCAAAATCCGGATGCCGCCCGCCTCATGGGCATCAACGTCACCGCCGCCATCGTGATCACCTACGCCCTTTCCGGACTGTTCGCCGGAATCGCGGGCGTGCTCATCGCGCCGCTGTTCATCATCTCCTCGACCATGGGCACGCTGTTCGGCATCAAGGCTTTCGCGGTTGCCATCCTGGGCGGCATCACCAACGCCTGGGGCGTGATGGTGGCCGGCCTGGTCTACGGTCTGGCCGAGGCCCTGATCACCGCGGTCTTCGGCTCGACCTACACGCAGATCGTCACCTTCACACTGATTATCGTGGCTCTGGCGCTCCGGCCCCACGGCTTGTTTGGCCGCGCCGAGGTGAAGAAGGTATGAGAACCCTCTATCGCCTGGGGCTCGCCGCCTTCTTGGCCGCCACCGTGGCCGCGACCTTCGTCGCCGACGGATACCAGATCTACATCATCGTCTTGGTCGGATTGACCGCCATGGTCGGCGTCGGCCTCAATATTCTACTCGGCCTCACCGGCCAGATTTCACTCGGCCACGTGGGGTTCTACGCGATCGGCGCTTATGTCTCCTCGATCCTGACGGCGACGCTCGGTTGGAGTTTTTGGATAGCCTTTCCTCTCGCCGGCCTGGTCGCCGGCGCCGCGGGATTCTTGCTGTCCATACCGGCGCTGAGGGTGCGGGGCCCCTATCTGGCCATGGTCACCATTGCCTTCGGCTTCGTGGTCGAGCAGGGAGCGGCCGAATGGAAAGGACTCACCGGCGGTTGGAACGGGATGATGAACATCCCGCTGCCCGAAGCTTTCGGGTATGTCTTCTTGGAGCGAGACATCGGGCTCATGGTGGTCGCGCTGGCCGCGATCGCCGTGTTCCTGTTCGCGCGCCTCGCCGCCAGCCCGTGGGGCATGGCCATGCGCGCGGTCCGTGATTCGGAAATCGCCGGGCAGTCGCTCGGACTCAACCCCGTGTTCATCCGCGTCATGGCCTTTATCCTGTCCGCCGTTTTGGCCGGTCTTGCCGGGTCCATCTTCGCCACCATTTCCAATTTCATCAGCCCCGAGTCGTTTCCCTTCTTCCAATCCATCGTCTTTCTGCTGGTCGTTATTATTGGGGGCGTGGAAACCGTTCTCGGCCCCGTCATTGGCGCCATTATCGTGGTGCTGTTGCCAGAGTTTCTGTCCTTTCTCGCCGAGTACCGCCTGTTGTTCGTCGGCGTCTTGCTGCTCGTCATCCTTCTGGTCACACCCGATGGTGTCGCCGGTACGATTGGGCGCTGGTTCGCCAGGCCGGACCAACGCAAGGTGCGCGGCGGCACCCAAGACATTCGGGCTTTTTTGGCCGCGCGCGGGTCGGGCCAGGCGCTGACCATCGAAGACCTTCGAATATCCTTCGGCGGCGTGCATGCGGTGGCCGGCGTCAGCCTGACCGCCCGCGCCGGAGAGGTAACCAGCATCATCGGCCCCAACGGCGCCGGCAAAACGACCCTGCTCAATCTGATGGGTGGGTTCTACAAGCCCGATGCCGGTGCGGTGAAACTGGGCGCGCGCGACCTGGCCGGTCTTCCGTCCCATGCCCTGGCGCGCGCCGGCATCGGGCGTACCTATCAAACCACGCAGCTGTTTTCGCGGATGTCGGTGCTCGACAATCTGCTGATCGCCCTCAGGCGCGGCCGGCTGGGATCTATATTCTCCGCGCTGTTTCGGCCGCTGCGCGACCAGCCTAAGCGCGAGATGGCGGAAAGCCTGCTCGCTTTTGTGGGATACGATGGGCCACTCCATCAGCCGGCCGGAGCCTTGCCCCACGTCGACAAGCGCCTGGTGGAGATCGCCCGCGCGCTCGCCACGCAACCGAGCGTGCTGCTGCTCGACGAGCCGGCGGCCGGACTCGGTCGCGGCGATACGGAACGGGTGGCCGGGCTTCTGCGCCGCATCGCCGAGGCCGGGATCGCCGTGGTGCTGGTCGAGCACGATATGAGCCTGGTCATGAGCGTCTCCGATCGCGTGGTCGTGTTGGACGCCGGTGCGCGCATCTCGGAGGGTACCTCCGCCGAAGTGCGCAACGATCCCGCGGTGCGCAAGGCCTACCTTGGCGCCGGCGCCGTCGAGGGCACCGGGCGGGCGCCGGGCTGGCGCGGCAGCGAGGGCATCGTCCTCGCGGTCGATAAGGTCAGCGCCGGATACGGCGCCGCTCCGGTGCTGAACGATATCGAGCTCACCGTGCATTCCGGTGAACTGGTGGCGGTGCTGGGCGCCAACGGGGCGGGCAAATCGACCCTCATGCGGGCGCTGAGTGGCCTGCACCGCCCCATCGACGGCGCCGTCCTGCTGCTTGGCCGCGATATCACCACCTACGCCGCCCACGGCATCGCAGGCGCCGGCCTGGTCCTGGTGCCCGAGGGCCGCCAGGTGTTTCCCGAGCTTTCGGTGGTCGACAATATCGCGCTTGGCGGGTTCGCGCGGCGCGGTTTCGACGCCGGGGCCGAGGTCGAACGCATGCTGACGCGTTTTCCGGCGCTGCGCGAGCGCCGTGACAGCCGGGCCGGATTGCTGTCGGGCGGCGAGCAGCAGATGCTGGCGATCGCGCGCGGACTGGTGGCCGGCCCGAAGGTGCTGATGCTCGACGAACCGTCCTTGGGGCTGGCGCCGGTGCTCATCAACGATCTCTATGCGGTTCTCGCCGAGTTGCGCGACGAAGGCATGACCATCCTGCTCGTCGACCAGATGGCGGCCTTGGCGCTTTCGGTGGCGGACCGCGGCTATGTCATCGAATCCGGGCGCGTCGTGCACGAGGGCTCGGCCGAGGACATCCGCAACGAACCGGCCTTGGAGCGCGCCTACCTCGGCGATTTCGATTAGGCCGTGGATTTCGGAAAGGGAACTAGGCTAGCGGCGGCGACCGCCAAATTGCCCCTAGCGGCGGCGGCCGCCGCCAAATTGCCAGGGAAAGCCAGAATGGCTACTTTGATGGCCGGAACCGGCGGTCATCCCGGGAAGTTCAACAGCACGAAATTAGCGGGGCCTGACATGGTGAGCATCAAACCGAAAACCGTCGTGACCATGAATCTGCAGGGAACCTGCAGGAGCCATTCCCGAACCGATGTCGCGGTACGGGACAGACAAGTTACGATCGACGAACCCGAAGTCCGCGGCGGCACCAACCAAGGTCCCGCCCCGACCGAGACCATGCTCGCCGCCCTGATCGGCTGCACCAACGTGATCACCCACAAGATCGCGGCCAAGAACGGCGTCCGGATCGACGCCCTGTCGGTGAACGTAGAAGCCGCGTTCGATCGCCGCGGCGTCACCTTGATGGAAGAGGTTGCGGTTCCGTTTCCGGAAATCACCATGCGAATCGAGATAACCACGGACGCCGACGATTCGGCGATCGAAACGCTCAAAACCGACCTCGCGAAATTTTGCCCCGTGTCCAAGGTCATCCGGCAGTCGGGCTCAAAGCTCAACGAGGTATGGACAATAATCCGTCCGTGAATGCCGATCCCCGGCGCTGCCAGCGCCGGCAAATCAGATGCGGCACTATAAATGCGAAAGTGGCATACTGTCAGTCCGAATCGGCATTTTTATGCATACTCTGATGGTTTTACCATGATCCCGTCTGTTCGAATCTGCGGGGTAGGGTCCTACAAATCAACCAATCGCGGCGCATCGGAAGCCCGACAGCGCTCAATACAGGGAGAGGGTTCATGTCTGTTACGACTAGGTTCCGATCGGCAAAGGTGATCGCTCCATTGGCCGCCGCCGTCGTGCTCGGCCTGCTGGGCCCGGCCACGGCAACGGAAACCATCAAACTTACGGCGATCGACGGCTATTCGCCCAAGTCGCTGTGGGTCCGGGAATTCATCAATTTTTTCATTCCCGAAATCGATCGGGGTCTGGCTCAAACCGGCAACTACAAAATCGAGTGGAACCAAGCCTGGGGCGGGCAAATCGTCAAACCCAAGGGTGTGATGGGTGGCATGCAGAAAGGCCTCGGCGACATTGGGGTGGTCACGACCGTGTTTCACTCGGACAAGGTCCCGCTTCAAATGATCGCCTATTCGACGCCTTTCGTCACCACCAACCCGGCGATGGTATCGAAGACGGTTGACGAACTGGCCGAAACGTACCCCGCCTACAAGGAGGCCTGGGACAGTTTCAACCAGGTTTACCTGACCAACATGGCGGTCTTCGATACCTACCAAATTTTCAGCAAAAAGCCGATCAAGTCTTTGGCCGATCTCAAGGGCCTGAAAATCAACGGCGGCGGCGTCAACCTCCGCTGGCTGGAAGGCTTTGGTGCCGTGGGCGTGCCCGGAAGTCTGACCAAGTACTACAACAATATGAAGACCGGGATCGTCGACGCCTTCATGCTGTGGCCCGAATCGGTGGTCGGCCGCAAAATGTACGAGGTCGCGCCCTACATGCTGAAGGCCGATCTCGGCTCGGCCAATTCCAAGGCGGTCACCATGAACAAGGACACCTGGAACAAGTTGCCGGACGGGGTCAAGGGCGTGATCCAGAAAGCGGCCATCGCCTACCGGGATCATATGTCGAAGAAGGCCTTGGAGGCCGCCGAAGCGAGTTACAAGGCGTTCGAGGCGAACGGCGGCACGATCCATGAAATGTCCGAAGCGGAACGCATGGATTGGGCCAAGAGAATGCCCAATATTGCCGAGAGCTGGGCCGAGCACCTCGAGGGGAAGGGGATTCCCGGGCGCGCCGTGTTGACTTCGTACATGGACGCTATGCGCGCCAACAATCAACCGATCCTGCGCAACTGGGACAAAGAATAGGCGTCGGTGACGAGTCCGAGATTGGGCACCGCTATGTCAGATTCGCCAGGGGAGCCGCCGCGGGGGGGCGGCGGCTCCACGATTTTTAACGCAGTCGTCACCGGCATGAACACGCTGGGCTCGATTTGGATCTTTGTCCTGATGGCGATGATCGACGCCGACGCCTTCGGCCGGACCTTTCTCAGCCGTCCCATACACGGGATCAACGAATTGGTCGAACTGTCGCTCATCGGCATCGTGTTCCTGCAATTGGGCGATACGACCCGGCGCGGCCGTCTGACCCGGTCCGATGGTTTTTTCAAGTTCGTGTTGAGACGGGTACCGCGAATCGGCCGGCTTATGGGGGCCGTTTTCGACCTTCTCGGCGCGATGTTCATGGCCATCATTCTGTTTGGCGCCGCACCCGACCTTATCGAGGCCTGGGAGAAGGACTTTTTCGTTGGAGAAATCGGGTTGTTCACGGCGCCCGAATGGCCGATCAAGGCAGTCATCGTCGTCGGCTGTCTGATGACGCTGTTGCAGTTTCTGGTTTTCGGTTGGCGGTATTTGAGCCCTAAGGGCGTCGAGCCGGTCCATCATGTCGCCTCGATCGACTAGGATTTGCCGCCGATGAGTGGCGTTGAAATTGGTGTTTCCTCGATCGTGTTGATCGTCGTCCTGA
This sequence comes from uncultured Acidimicrobiia bacterium, assembly GCA_964194965.1. Lineage (GTDB taxonomy): Bacteria > Pseudomonadota > Alphaproteobacteria > Kiloniellales > J153 > JACZVL01. The sequence continues at coordinate 6,392 of CAXMQD010000613.1, forward strand.
TCTATCTGGGACTCTACGTTCCGGTGGCATTGGGGTTGGTGTCGTTCCTCGGCGTGTGGATCATCCGGCAAAACGTCGATCACGCCGTCAGCTTGCTGTCGGAGGCGATCGCCGACACCGTCGCCGACTTCGTATTCGCCACCATCCCGTTGTTTGCCTTGATGGGCCTTTTGGTCAGCAAGGCCGGCTTCGGCCGGGAAGTCTACGAAGTCGCCAATACCGTTTTTTACAGGGTGAGGGGCGGTCTTGGAATCGCCACTGTCGCCGCGAACGCGGTCTTCGCCTCGATTACCGGCTCTTCGATCGCATCGGCCTCGGTGTTCACGCGGGTTTCGGTCCCGGAAATGCGGCGCTTCAATTACACCGCCCGGTTCTCGGTCGGCGTGGTCGCCGGAAGCTCCGTATTGGGCATGCTGATCCCGCCCAGCGCCATGCTTATTATCTACGCGATCGTGACCGAGCAATCGGTCGGTCATATGTTCATCGCCGGAATCCTTCCGGGGATCATTCTTGCCATCGCCTTTGCGATTCTGATCCTGATGCTGTCCTACGGCGTTCCCAGCTTCGTCGGTGGCCGGGACCCCAAGAGCATCGAACCGGAAGAATGGCAGGGACTCACTTACGGGCAGATGTTTTGGTATCTGCTACCGGTCGTCATCTTGGTCGTCGTGGTCCTGGGCGGCATATACGGCGGGATCGTCGACCCGGTCGAAGCGGGCGCCGCCGGTTCGCTGGCCGCCCTGATCTTGGGCGTCGTCAAGGGCAGGTTGAGTTGGTCCGACCTTTGGGAGGTCCTCGTCGATACCGGGCACATTACGGCGACGATTCTGTTCCTGATCATTTCCGCATCCATGTACAGCCGGATGCTGGGCGTGGCCGCCCTTCCCACTCAGTTCGGCGAATGGATGCAAGGTCTCGACCTGAGTTTTACCCAGGTCATGGCCCTTTACGTCGTCTTGCTCGTGTTGCTGGGGACGATCCTGGACACCGCCTCGATCATCTTAATCGTGGTCCCGCTGTTCCTGCCCGCGATCGAGGGCATGGGGCAGGACCTGGTGTGGTTCGGCATCGTCACCGTGGTCGGCGCCGAGATCGGGCTGCTCACGCCACCCCTCGGCCTCTCGTGTTATGCGATTAAATCTACGATCGACGATCCGGACATATCGCTCTATGACATTTTTTACGGCGCCTTTCCGTTTGCGGTGATGATGCTTCTGGTGCTTGTTTTGATCATCGCCTTCCCGGCGATCAGCCTGATCCTCGTGTGACGCGCAGCGCCACGCGTGGGGTCGTTGAATAGTTCATGAAATACAGATCCGAGCCATGAAAGACCTGACCTACCAAAACATTACCGAAGCCGTCGTCGCGTCGATCTCGAGCACCGAGGATCCGCGGCTCAAGGAAATCCTGACCGTCCTTGTCCGGCGCACCCACGAGTTCGTGAAGGAGGTCGAACTGAGCCCCGCGGAGTGGGAACGGGCGATGGGGTTCTTGCTGCGCGCCGCGGATATCTCCGGCGACAAGCGCAACGAATTCATCATTCTCTCCGATTTGCTCGGCGTCTCGTCGCTCGTTGATCTTATCCAGAGCGGCAGTGCCACTGACGCCTCGGAACAGAGTCTCCTCGGGCCTTTCTACGTGCCGGGCGCGCCGCTTCTCGAGTCCGGCGGCGATCTCATCAAGGACAACGAGGGCGAGCGAATCGTCCTGTCGGGCCGTGTCGTGTCGACGATGGACGAGCCGGTTCGGGGCGCGCTTTTGGACATCTGGCAAAATGCGGCGAATGGGCTCTATTCCACCGAGGATCCCGGCCAATCCGACGACAATCTTCGGTGCCGCCTGCGCGCGGACAGCGACGGAACCTATAGCTTCAGCACCATCAAGCCGATCGCCTACAAGGTGCCCGGCGACGGCGCCAGCGGCGAGTACCAGCGCATGACCGGTCGGCACGGTTGGCGGCCGGCGCACATCCACGCCCGCGTGAGCGCCGAAGGCTTCGAACCGATCGTGACGGAAATTTTCGATGCGGCGGACGCCTACATCGAGGAGGACGCCGTCTTCGGGGTGCGCTCTTCGCTCGCCGTCGCCTTCGACCGCGAACCGACCGCGGACGAACTCGGCCGGCTCGGCCACGTCGAACGGCCGTTTCACATGGTGGATTTCAATTTTCGCCTGAGGCCGTTGGATTAGATCGGTATCGGTTGGGTTCGATCCAGCCCTTACCCGCCACCCGGCGCGTCCCTCGCCTTTTCCTGTGTGGCGCGCGCTGTCTCCAGCAGCTGGTAGGCGACGTAGTACTTGTAGATGTTGCGAACGTAGATCACCGGCTCGCGGCTGATCGAACGGGCTGCGGCGATCTCGACATTGTCGAACCAGCGGTTGGGATCGAGGCCCATCTTCGAGGCCCGCTTGCGCGCCTTCCGGATGCCGCCCGGCCCGGCGTTGTAGGCGGCGAAGGCGAA
>CAXMQD010000614.1:0-2840 GCA_964194965.1 uncultured Acidimicrobiia bacterium
GACCAGATTCTCCGCGCCCTGGAACCAGATCCGGGGCATGAAATTGAAAAACTCGATTAGTGAAAAGACGTCGAGAAAATAGCCGATCAAGCCGAACAAAAACGCGATGCCGCCGAGGATGAAGGCGACGGGGAAGCCCGAGAAAAGCAGGGACGCCAGCGTCAGGAGCATGAAGATCGGTAGGAAATCTTGGACGGTATAGAGCAGGTTCTCCTGCGCCTCCGGGCTCATCCCCAGGATCGTGGTATACGCGATGCCGACGGCGACCAGCAGGATGACACCAACAGTGACCCCCGTGTTCCGGCTCACCGTTCTCAGAATCGCTTCCATACCGTGGGCTCCCAAAGCGGGGACGTTACCTGGAACGTACCTGCGTTTAATACAGGCGAGAAGCGACCGGGGTCCAGACAGCTGGGCCCCGATCGTTCATTACGTTGCGTCGAAAACCAACTTATCTATTGGTAGGTCGGCTTCAGCGCCTGCGCGGTGCCCCACTTCGCATAGATCTTGCGGAAAGCGAGGTAGCTGTCGGCCACTTTCTTGAACAGCGGGTCCTTGGCCGAATCCTCTTCCAGAACCTCCAGCCACGCCCTCTCGAACACGGCGATCTGGTCGTCGGTCCAACGGCGGGTCTTCACGCCGTATTTCTCGCCCATCTCGATCATCGCGAAGGGATTGACGTACTCGGTCTCGGCATAGATGTAATGGACGCTCTCGCCGGCGGCGATCTCGAGTATCGCTTTGTTCTGGTCCGACAATTCGTTCCACTTATCCATGTTGATCAGCAGATGGCTCACCGACACCTGCTGGTGCCAGCCCGGGAAGTAGTTGTTCTTGGCGATCTGGTAGAAGCCGTACTTGATGTCCATGGCGGGCATCGAGAACTCGGTGGCGTCGATGACGCCTTTTTCCAGCGCCGGGAAGATATCGCCGCCGGCCAGGAGCTGGGTCGACACGCCGATTTTCTGCATGACGCGGGCGCCGAGGCCGAAGAAGCGCATTTTCATGCCGCGAAGCTGTTCCAGATCCTTGATCTCTTCCTTGAACCAGCCGGAGGTCTCGGGGCCGATGGCGAGGATATCGATCTTGTGCACATTGTGCTTGGCGTAAATCTCGCGCTCCAAGTCATCGCCGCCACCGAATATTTTCCAGGCGAAGTATTCGCCATAGGTCGGGCCGAACGGCACCGCCGTGAAGAAGGACAGCGCCGGGTACTTGCCGGTATCGTAACCCGCGGTCGTCCAGGCGCTCTCGATCGAACCCTTGGAGACGGCGTCGAAACCCTCGTTCGCCGGGATTAACGCCCCTGGCTCGTAGTGCTTCAATATGAACTTACCGCCGGACAGGCGTTCGATGTTATTAGCGAACCGCACGGCGTTGGTGCCCAGATGCGGCAGGCTGCTGCCCCAGGCGCTGTGCATCTTCCACTTAACGCGCTTTTGTGCATCGGCGGTTGATGTGAGGCTGACCAGACCGACCGCCAAGGCGGCGATCGCGGCCATGCTCAAAAAGCTCTTCTTGTACATCCCAGAATTCTCCCTGTTTTCGTCGTTTGCGTAACCAGGATTCCCCGGTTGGCTCGTCCCAGCTGCGGCAGACGCTAGCACAACGATACTTGGACCGCGAGTCCGAGATTAAGCTGGCATGTTGGCACGGGATTCGGCTGTTGAACCAAGAGGTTGAGTCTGTCGGACCCGGGTGGGCAGGCGCCCCCGGAGTGGCGCCGCCGCTATTCGCTGGCCAAGGTGCAGAGCGTGCGGTTGCGGGTGGCGATCATCGGGCCGGTGTCGGCCATGTATTCCTTCATGTAGGGGGTTTCCATGTGGTGGTCGATGGCGGCCTGATCGGCGTAGACCTCGTAGAGGAAGACCGTGTCGTCGCCCTCGGTCGGGACCAGCAGCTCGAAGCCCTTGCAGCCCGGCTCGTTGCCCAACACGTTGGTCCGGTGTTCGCGGGCGCGCGTCAGAAAAGCATCCAACTGACCGGCGTTGATGGTCAGCTCGACCAATAGAACGAGTGTGCTCATACGAATTTCCTCCCCAGTGTGTTTCGGGGGCCGATCATATGCGGCGCGCGTCCAGAGGCAAACCGAATCCGCGGGGCTCCGCGTCGGATTTCCGGGTTTTCCGCCGGATCAGGTGGCCGGATCAGGTGCCGGTCTTGACCGCCTCCCAGAATTTCGAATTGAGGAAGTCGACGAAGCCGTCGTGCTGCTCCTGAAGGCAACGGCGCAGGCTCGAGGGTCCGCCGACGGTCCCGACGAAGCGGCACAGCTCGAAGGCGCCGCGCGCCCGCGTCCGGGCCGCGGGTGACAGGCTATCCGCGCGGCTCGCGGCCGTCGCACGCCGCCACAGCGCCTCGGCCCCCACGTCGCCCGCCCCCACGTCGCCCGCCCCTACATCGCTCATGGCCGATCCAGCCCCGCCGCGTGCCGGCAGCAGGTTGATCATGCGCGAGGTGACGCGCGCGGCCTGCATGCGCTCCGCGTTGCCGTCGACGACGAGGCTGCCGACGTGGCGCAGGGGACCGGTGCGCAGGGCGGCCTCGGTTTCGGTGATCGGGTCCGGGTCGCCGGGTCGCGGAACCGGCAGCAGGGCGACGTTTTCCGCGATCTCGATCTCGGCTTGGGTGACGCCCAGCGCCGCCAGCGCGGCGCGGTCGACGCTGATCCGTACCGCCAGGTGGCGGCGCGCCGATTCGAAGCGCAGATGGGAGCGGGCGTCGAGCGCCAGCGCGCGGCCGTCCTTGGTGGTGGCGATCAGCCGGATTAGACCGCGACCGGCCAGCCGGTACGCGGTCCCTTGGGGGGGCGCGAAGCGGCCGGCATCGAGGCAGAACGA
>CAXMQD010000615.1:0-2589 GCA_964194965.1 uncultured Acidimicrobiia bacterium
AGGCATTCTATTCGGCCATCTACGCAATCTTCGTCAGACGCCAATCCCAGATTGCTGCCGCTACCAGTACGACAAACCCTGTGATTTCGATAATGAGGCTCGGAAAGCCAAGTACGGCCTGGATTTGCTCTGAACCATACATCGCCATAGTCACGAACATCGCTCCGACCGCCGCAATGATGATCGGACCTAACGTACGGTGTCGCCGATAACCCACAGTGACTCCGAATACTGCGATGAGAGCAAATACAACGATCGCTCCGGCCCACACATGTTCATTGACAGCAATTGTGATGCCCATGAGCGACAGGGCGCCTACGACCGCGAGTGTGCCGTAGCAAGCAAGTATTGAAAGCAGTGTTCCTGCGGGGGCTAACTTACTCAGCCTGGACGGGGAGGTCGGTGTATGAGCCATAATCTGGTTTTCCTAAAGCGCGCCTACCAACACGATGAGACCGGGTCCAGTTGCGTGGAACGCTATTGCGATCAGGTTGACCATCTTAGTCCTAATGATCGTAGCACGAAGCACTAAAAGAGTCCGCTTTGGGTCAACAACGGACCATCGGCGACGTCACCAGTAACGTCTGCTCCTGGGGGTAAAGCAGACGCAATCAGCGCGAAAGCGGACGTGCCGGTTGGAATGTCTGCTTTCGGGGGTAGAGCAGACGTTGTTTGTCAGGAGCTGTCAGGACCGCTTGTCGCCAAGAGGAGAGCTTGCATTTAGTGATTTGTGGTGAGGCTAGGACTTTGCCGGTTTTATGTTCTGGTTCATGCGGAAGAGATTGTTGGGATCGTATTTGGTTTTCAGCACCACCAGATGGTCATACTTGGCCTGGCCGTACGAGGCGCGCACACGTTCGGCCCCTTCATCCGCCTCCTGGCCGAGATAGTTGACGTAGACACCCGCCGAAGCATATGGCTGCAGGGCCTGCCAAGTCTCGCGCGCCCATGCAATGTTGGCGTCGTCGTCCTCCGATTTTTCCCAAGCCCCCAGGATCAAGAAATTGTAGGGCACGTCACGGTGATCGAAGGCCGTTTCATCGCGGCCGATGCGCGTCATGGCACCGCCTAAGCACTCGATGAAAAGCTTGCTGTTGGGCGAGGGCATGGAGGCACGACAGGCCACTAGGGCCTGAATAGCCTCATCGGGCAAACGCTCGAGGAAACTGGATTTCCAGTAGTTGCGCAGGCCCGGCGGTGCACCTTCGTCGAACAGGGTTTGCACCTGCCGGTAGGGCATGGGACCAAGGGTGTCCATCATCGGCGGCCCGAATTCGCGCATCGGCTGGAGCACCCGCGCACCCTCGTCGAGGTCGCCATTGTAGACAAAGACCAAGGCCAAGACCGGCGCCCCGTCCGGTGCCGTGACCAGGCCGGCCAGTGCCCCCAATTCGTCGGGCGTTTCGGCCAAAAAGTCGCGGAAGGCGGCCAAGCTCTCCTTAGCCTCAGCCAAAGGATAGAGCAGCATGCCGGCCAAGAACGGGCCGATCTCATGCAGCGTGAATTCGAAGGAGACCACCACGCCGAAGTTGCCACCGCCGCCGCGCAAGCCCCAATAGAGGTCAGAGTTTTCCTCGGCGCTTGCGGTGACCAGCTCCGCGTTAGCGGTCACCATGTCAAACGAGATCACATTGTCGCAAGCCAGACCGTGCTTGCCCTGCAACCAGCCAATGCCGCCACCGAGAGTCAGGCCGGCCACGCCGGTCGCGCTGATCAGGCCGCCGGTAGAGCCAAGGCCGAATGCTTGGGTTTCGGCATCGTAGTCGCTCCAGGTGGCGCCGCCTTCGGCATAGGCGCGCTTGGCTTTCGGATCGACCCTGACCGAATTCATGGTCGAAAGGTCGAGCATCAGCCCGCCGTCGCAAACCGCGTTGCCGGCCACGTTGTGGCCGCCGCCGCGCACCGACAACAGCAGGCCGTTGGCGGCGGCAAACTTCACCCCTTCCATAACGTCGGCGACGCCGGCGCAGCGCACAATGACTGCCGGTTTGTTGTCGATCATGGCGTTGTATAGTGTGCGCGCCTCGTCGTAGCCTTGTTCGCCCGGCCGAAGCGCTGGCCCTCGCAATTCGGACCTCAAAGCTTCGAGCGCCGCCTCATCAACCAATACCTCTCCGCCATCCAAGGCGGCCAGCGCGATGTCTGCCATCGTCTCCCCCCATGAGCCAGCTGCAGCCCTGCAGGGGCGCAGCTTCTGCGAGGTTCAAACTAACATAGTCGGAGAGAAATCCTAGAGGCCTCGCCGCGGATCAACTGGGGTAGGACACCCTGGCCAAACGAAATCTTGTCACCGGCAAATCACCGCTGTCATTAGGAAGGTTTCAGCAGGCTCGTGAAAAAGCGACCATTTCTCCTTTGGGTCAACGACGGACTTCCCGCACCACAGCCATTTAAGTCCGCTATCGGGGGTTAAGCAGACATCCAATGTCCGCTTTTTGAGCCCCAGCCGTTCTTGCGCCGCCAATGTTCTTGCGCCGCCAATGTCTGCTATTGGGGGTAAACCAGACTCTCTGGCGCACCTCTCAGAATGTCGCCTTATAGCCAGACTCGGACATTCCGGCTTACGCCGTCGGCCGTGCCTACGCCGGG
>CAXMQD010000616.1:0-5228 GCA_964194965.1 uncultured Acidimicrobiia bacterium
GACAGCCCGAGCACATTCCTTGTGACACCATCGCCATGTCGGTCGGTTTCACGCCGACCTATCAGCTCGCGCTGCAGGCCGGCGCGCGGCTCGACTACGATGACGCCAGCGCGATGTTCTCGATCTCCGGGCTGCCCGAGCATCTGCATCTGGCGGGTTCCATGAACGGCCGCCACGATCTCGATGCGGTGGTTGCCGATGGGCGCCGGGCCGGCTGGCGCGCCGCCCAGGGCGCAGGCCTGGAACCGGGCGAGACGCCGCCGTCGGTCTCGGCCGACGGCGCCGGGGCGAACACGCCCTGGCCGATTTTCAGCCATCCCGAGGGCAAGGACTTCGTCGATTTCGACGAGGACCTGCAAGTCAAGGACATCGTCAACGCCGCCGCCGACGGCTATTCGGAACTGGAGCTGGTCAAGCGCTTCTCCACCGTCGGCATGGGGCCGAGCCAGGGCCGGCATTCGGCGTTGGCCACCGCGCGCCTGATCGCCAAAGCGAGTGGCCGTACGGTGGCCGAAACCGGGGTCACCACGGCGCGCCCGCCGTTTGCCGGCGAGAAGCTCGGCGTGCTCGCCGGGCGCAGCTTCGAGCCCGCGCGCGTCACCGCCATGCACCACCGCCACCTCGAAGCCGGCGCCCAGATGATGACCGCCGGGTTGTGGTGGCGTCCGGCCTATTACGGCCCCAAAACGCGGCGCGAGGCCTACATCCGCGAAGAGTCGCTCGCGGTGCGCGAGAACGTCGGCCTGATCGACGTCTCCACGCTCGGCGGGCTCGAAATCCGCGGGCCCGACGCGGCCGAGTTCCTGAACCGCATTTACACCTTCGCTTATCTCAAACAGCCCTTGGGCCGGGCGCGCTACGTGCTGATGACCAACGAGGCGGGCACCATCATCGACGATGGCGTCGCCTGCCGTTTCCGCGACGACCACTTCTACGTCACCGCGACCACCAGCGGCGCCGAGCGGGTCTACCTCTCCATGCTGTGGTGGAACGCGCAGTGGCGGCTCCCGGTCGATATCTCCCACGTCACCGCGGCCTATGCGGCGGTCAACCTGGCCGGGCCCAGGGCGCGCGAGGTGCTGGCCAAGCTCACCGACGACGTCGATGTTTCCGCCGAGGCCTTCCCCTACATGGGCCTGCGCGAGGGCCGGGTCGCCGGCATCCCGGCGCGGTTGATCCGCATCGGCTTCGTCGGCGAACTGGGTTACGAGGTTCACCTGCCGATGAGTCAGGGCGAGGCGCTGTGGGACGCGATCATGGACGCCGGCCGCGAGTTCGGCATCAAGCCCTTTGGGCTCGAGGCCCAGCGGGTGCTGCGCCTGGAAAAGGGCCATATCATCATCGGTCAGGATACCGACGCCATGACTTTCCCCCACGAAGTGGACATGGCCTGGGCGATCGCCAAGAAGAAGCCGTTCTTCGTCGGTGGCCGCTCCATCGAACAGCGCCTGCGCCAGCCCATGAAACGCAAGCTGGTCGGCTTCACCATTGAGGATGGGAGTGTGGCCGCGGGCGGTCCCGCGCCCGACGAATCCAACGTGGTGCTGCGCGGCGGCGAGGTGGTCGGCTTCGTCGCCTCGGTCGCGCGCTCGCCGGTGCTCGGCAGGGTGATCGGCCTGGCTTACGCGCACCCGGACGACGCCGAGCCCGGCAAGACCATCCAGATCAAACTCGACAGCGGCCAAATTGTGGACGCGACCGTCGCGTCGCCGCACTTCTACGATCCCGACAACGCGCGCCAAGAGATGTAGAGCCCCATGGTCGTCCCTGATAACGCGCCCGACAACGTCCAACCAAGTACCTTCACGCGCCGAAGCTTCCTGTACCGGAAGCTGGCCAGCGCCGGCGCGAATTTCGGCGCGGTCGCGGGTGCCGCGGTGGCGCTCGATTTCGGCGATCCGGCAGGCGAGGCCGCCGCCGCCCGGCGCATGGGCTTGGCGGACATGTCACTCCTGCCGCACACCGGATTCAAGGGCGCGGGCGTGATCGATTGGCTGCGCGGCCAGGGCGTCGAGGTCTCCGAGCAGCCCAACTGGGCGCCAACGCAGGCCGGCGGCGGGCTCGCGGTGCGCCAGGCGCGGGCCGAGGTCATGATCCTGGGCGACCTCTCGGGCGACGGCGGCTGGCCCGAGCGGCTCAAGACCGCATGGTGGGCCGAGCCGGTGCCGCCGCGAGTCCCACGCGGCTTTCCCATGCCGCGCGACGAGACCCACGCCTGGCTCGCGGTCACGGGCGCCCACGCGGCCACCATGTTCGCCAAGATCTGCGGCGTCGACCTGCGCCCTCGGGCCTTCCCCCAGGGCCGCGTGGCCCAGACCTCGATCGCGCGTCTCAACGGCGTCATTGTGCGCGACGACCGGGGCGGGGTGCCGTTGTTCCACCTGCTCGCCGATTGCGCCGCGGCCGAGTACCTCTGGGACTGCCTGCTCGATGCCATGGCCGAGTTCGACGGCCGGCCCGTGGGCCTGACCGCCCTGCGCGGGTTGGGCGGGGGCTAACGCATCAAACTGGTTGATTTGACTCTCGGGAATGGCCCCACACCCTCGGCCCTTGGCCGCCACGCCGATCTTGCTTTTGTGGATCAAGTCGCCCGGTGGATGTAGCCATGATCGGCCGATCCGATTAGGATTGCGGCAACGGAGCGAGCTCGATCCAAGGCGCCACTGAAATCTCCCGGCGAAATGCAGGGGCGAGATGCGCAAACATATCGACACAATCGTGGTCGGCGGCGGTCAGGCGGGTCTTTCGGTTAGCTGGTACTTGAAGCGGGCCGGTCGGAATCACCTGGTTCTCGATCGCGGCAGGGTCGGGGACACCTGGCGTCGGCGTTGGGACACGTTCTGCCTGGTTACGCCGAACTGGTGCTGTCGGTTGCCCGGATTTCCATACGACGGCGACGAGCCGGAGGGCTTCATGCTGCGCGACCAAATCGTCGCCTATGTGGAACGCTTCGCCAAAAGTTTCGAACCACCCCTTCGAGGCGGTGTGGAGGTCCGGCGGGTGGGTCCGTCAAGCAACTCTGGGCGGTTCTCTCTCGAAACCTCTGACGGCAGCTTCGACGCGGACAACGTGATCGTCGCCGTGGGTACCCATCAGCATCCGAATTTTCCGGCTTGGAGCGGCAAGCTCGCCGAGGACATCGTGCAGCTCCATACCCGCGACTATCGAAATCCCGCCCAGCTCCCCGATGGCGCGGTCCTGGTGGTGGGCAGCGGGCAGTCCGGGTGCCAGGTGGTGGAGGACGTGCTTGGCGCGGGCCGCGAGGTGCATCTCTGTGTTGGCAGGGCAGGGCGCGTACTGCGCCGTTACCGTGGCCGCGACAACCTCGAGTGGGATGTCGCCCTCGGTTACTTCGATCTGCCGGTCGAGGAGCATCCGAAAGGCCGCGCCATCCGTTTCAAGCCCCATGCGCATCTCTCCGGCCGTGACGGGGGCCGGACTATCGATCTCCGCCGCCTGGCGCTGGACGGGGTGCGGCTCCACGGCCGCCTGCTGGATGCGGAAGGCACCACGGTGCGCTTCGCCGACGATCTGGCAGAGAGCCTCGATGCCGTCGACAAGGCCTGTCTCGAGCATACCGCGGAGATCGACGAATACATTGCCAAGAATGGCATCGACGCGCCGGAAAACGACCTGAAGCCGGTCGACTGGCGGCCCGCGCCGGAGCCGGAATCGCTCGATTTGAGACAGGCCGGGATCGGCAGCGTGATCTATGGGACAGGCTATCACTTCGACTTCGGGTGGATCGATCTGCCGCTGTTCGATGCGCGTGGCTACCCGCGCTACGAGCGCGGCGTGACCGAAGTGCCGGGGCTCTATTTTGTCGGCCTCCACTGGCTGCACACCTTTGGCTCCGGACTATTCTACCAGGTCGGGCGCGACGCCGAGTACGTGGTCGATCACCTCTGTCAAGTCGCACGATGACTGGCAGCGGGTCTCTTTTCGCGATCGCCGGAAGTGCCCAACCGCGTTGATTGGTGAGCGGTGTTGACGCAAATGAAGGAGCCGGACATGATTCGAACCACAGCGCTCGCCACCTGTTTTTTCGCACTGGCTCTCGCAGGGTCTTCGGCCAGCCTCGCGGGCTCGGAGCCGCCAGAGCCCGAAGCGCCACCGCCGATCGACTGGCGGGACTTTGTTGACGACATGAAAGAGGGCGACCACGTGGTCGGCGAGGAACTCTGCGCCGCGCCCGGCGGCATCGAACCCGTCTCGAATTTGCCCAAATACGCATGAAATCGAAGCATCGCGACGTCGAAATCCGGTCGAAAACAGCTCCAAATGGAAATATAGTCCAACCACATATAAACTATTGAAAACAAATAATAATCTAAGAAATTGCCACGCCCGTAAGTATTGTCTCTAATGTCCGATTTAGTTCATCGCTTGTAAAGTGGCCCGAGCCTATAGTATATAAGAACAACAACAAGCGGGGGCACAAGCGATGCCGCGAACACTTATAGTCGCTTTACGGTCTATTTCGATCATTAGTCTGCTCGCCTCTTTCTCGCCAGCGATTGCGGGTGGTCCGGCGGGCGCGGTCCAATTGGCGTTCCACGATAACGCCCAGACCGCCGCGCTGCCGGCCGGCGAGATCACCCTGCGGGTGATCGGCCGGGTCGGCGGGCCGACGCTCAAGGCGCCGATCAAATGGCGCATCATGACCTATGGGCGCGACGATGCGGGCAAACGCCACTTGGTGACCGAGGTCACCGGCGCGACGCCGCAGATGGTGCTGCCGGCGGCTTGGTACATCGTCTACGCCGAGCTTCCCGATCAGCAACTGCGCCACCCCATCCAGGTGAGCGCGGGCAAGGCCTTCAAGTACACTTTGGTCAAGAAGTAGCCTGGACCAATCCCGCCGCGCCAAACCGGCGGCGCAGAAACGGCCGCGACCCCGAACCGGGCGCGGCCTTTTTCTATGGGCATTTTAGTCTTCGATCATCGGCAGGTTTAGGCCCTGCTCGCGGGCGCAGTCGACCGCGATCTCGTAACCGGCGTCGGCGTGGCGCATGACGCCGGTAGCCGGGTCGTTGGTCAGCACCCGTTCGAGCCGCACCGCCGCCGCCGCGCTGCCGTCGCAGACGATGACCATGCCGGCGTGCTGGGAAAAGCCCATGCCGACCCCGCCGCCGTGGTGCAGCGATACCCAAGTCGCCCCGCTCGCGCAGTTGAGCAGCGCGTTCAGCAACGGCCAGTCGGAGACCGCGTCCGAGCCGTCCTTCATG
>CAXMQD010000617.1:0-2586 GCA_964194965.1 uncultured Acidimicrobiia bacterium
TTCGAGATCGACGGCCGCTTTAAGTTCTGGGGCGGGTTGGCGCTGGAGGCCTGGGGCGGCGGTCCGGGGCTGGTCGAGATGCTGACCAGCGCCGGCGCCAGGGACGGCATCGAGCTCCGTTACGGCGCCCGCGCCACCGAGCTGATCGCCGATGACGGCGGCGTCCACGGCGCCGTGGTGCGGCAGAACGGGCAGAGCACGGCGATCCGGGCCAAGACCGTGGTGCTGGCCTGCGGCGGCTTCGAGGCCAATCAGGAATGGCGCACCCGCTACCTGGGCCCCGGCTGGGACTTGGCCAAGGTACGCGGCACCCGGTTCAACACCGGCGACGGCATCCGCATGGCGCTCGATATCGGGGCCGCGGCCTATGGCAACTGGTCGGGCTGCCACGCGGTCGGCTGGGAACGCAACGCGCCCGAGTTCGGCGACCTCGAAGTCGGCGATCTATTCCAGAAGCACAGCTACCCGCTCGGCATCATGCTGAACGCGAAGGGCGAACGCTTTGTCGACGAGGGCGCGGACATCAGAAATTACACCTACGCCAAGTACGGCCGGGTTATCCTGGAACAGCCGAGCCAGTTCGCTTGGCAGATATTCGACAGCAAGGTCATCCCGATGCTGCGCGACGAATACCGCATCCGCCAGGTCACCAAGGTTTCCGCCGACACGCTCGAGGACCTGGTGACGAAGCTCGACGGCGTCGAGGCGGCGCGCGCGCTGGAGACGATTGCGGCCTACAACGCCGCGGTGAAGACCGACGTGCCGTTCAACCCGGCGGTCAAGGACGGCCGCGGCACCGAGGGCCTCGCCTTGCCCAAGTCCAACTGGGCGAACACGCTCGACGACCCGCCGTTCGAGGCCTATGCGGTGACTTGCGGCATCACCTTCACTTTCGGGGGCCTGCGCATCGACACCGGCGGCCGCGTGCTCGACAGCGATCTGGTTGCCATCCCGGGTCTCTACGCCGCCGGCGAACTGGTCGGCGGGCTGTTCTATTTCAACTATCCCGGCGGCACCGGGCTGATGTCCGGCGCGGTCTTCGGCCGCCTCGCCGGCGACGCCGCCGGCCAGCGCGCCACCGGCTCGAACCAGCCGGACTAGGCGTCAACCGCCACCAGGCAAAATCACGAAATTTCCGACGTGTTGCTTTTCCAGGAACGCGGTCTGGGCCTCGCGCAGCGCTTCGAGCGGGAAGGTCTTGGCGAGCAGTGGCGCGATCTCGCCGCGCGCGATGTAGCCGACCAGGTTCTCGAAAATGCCGCGTGGCATGACCGTCGCGCCCAGCAGCTCCAGGTCCTTGAGGTAGAGGATTCGCAAATCGAGCTCGACCAGGGGCCCGGCGATCGCGCCCGAGGTCACGTAGCGGCCGCCGCGGGCGAGCAAATCGAGCAATCCGGGGAAGCCGGGGCCTCCGACGATGTCGGCTGCGACATCGACTTCGCCACCTGGGCTCGCCGCGCGCAGCGCGGTCGCCAGGTCCGGCGCCTCGCGGGCGATCGCCACGTCGGCGCCGAGCGCGCGCACCGCCGCTATCTTGGCCGCGCCCGCGACCGCGATGACGTAGGCGCCGCGGCGCTTGCCGAGCTGAACCAACGCCGAGCCGACCCCGCCGGAGGCGCCGGTAACCAGCAAGGTCTCGCCCGCCCCGAGGCGCGCCTTGGCCAGCATGTGCTCGGCGGTCGAGGAGGAGCAGGGAAAGGTCGCGAGTTCCGCGTCCGACAGCTCGCTCTCGATCACGATGGCGTTGACCGAGGGCACGGTCGTGAATTCCGCGTAGCCGCCGTCGCGCTCGCTGCCGAAGTAGCCGGCCTTGGTTCGATCCTCCGGGTTTTGCGGGTCGCGCAGCCAGGGATCGACCAGCACCCGCTCGCCCAGCCTCGCCTCCGGCACGCCCGCGCCGAGGGCGGCGATGCGGCCGGCCACGTCGGCGCCCTGAATGCGGGGAAAGTGCAGGCCGGCCCCGCCCCAAGTCGCATCGCCCTCGCGCGCCGCCTCGAAACCACCGGCGCCCCCGCTGGCGCCCCCGCTGGCGCCCCCGCTGGCGGTCGCCTCGATCACCGACCTGCTGTACCAGGCGGTGCGGGTGTTGATGTCGGTGTTGTTCATGCCGCAGGCGCCGACCCGGATCAGCACCTCGCCGGCGGCGGGCGCGGGCACCGGCACGTCGTCACGATACGCCAACCGGTCGAGCCCGCCGTGGCCGGTCAGCACCATGGCGCGCATGCGCTCGGGCAGGGGTGGGGCCGTTGTCGCAGCCATCCGGGTCCGCTCAATCTTGCTCCGCGTCGATTTCAGCTAGGACCTTGCGGGCGATACGGAAGCATTCGACACCCGCCGGTATGCCGCAGTAGGCTGCGATCTGGGTCAAGATCGCCTTCAACTCGTCCCGGCTCAGACCGTTGACGATGGCGCCGCGAAAGTGGAGCTCGAACTCGTGCATGCGGCCCAGCGCGGCCAACATGCCCAGGTTGAG
This sequence comes from uncultured Acidimicrobiia bacterium, assembly GCA_964194965.1. Classification (GTDB taxonomy): domain Bacteria; phylum Pseudomonadota; class Alphaproteobacteria; order Kiloniellales; family J153; genus JACZVL01. Next base: position 2,474 of record CAXMQD010000617.1, read on the forward strand.
CATACTGCGCTGGCGCCGGTCCAGGGTGTCGTCGCCCCAGCACAGGCCCCAGGCGAATTCGGTCACCAGCTCCTGGAACTCGCGGTTGAAGTCGTCGGCCTGGGCCAATGACC